>CALJKZ010000676.1 GCA_937983085.1 uncultured Gemmatimonadales bacterium | reverse complement strand
ACCTACATTCTCTGATCCTCCACGGGATCTTCCTCGATGGTGGACATCTCCATGTCACCGAAGTCGAAGACGTGGATGGCCTGCTGGGTAACGTCCTCCTCGCCGGGCATGTCGTACTTGTAGCTCTCCACCTCCTGCCGGTCGTGACCCGTGTTGTGGATGACGAAGAGCATCCCCACCTCGCGCTGGTCGGAGCGCACGAGGGCGAACTTCTGGGAGTCGTGGGACCACGACAGGGCGGCGCGATGTCGCTTCGCCCACTCTTCGTCCTTGTCGACGTCGTTGACGCCCCGACCCGACGAGTTGGCCATGTACGAGTAGTAGGCCTCGCCGTCGGTGGTGAGCTGGACCTCGTTGACCTGCACCGAATCCTCGGCCTCTTCGGCATCGTCACCCGACTTGCCCCTACGAGCCTCGAGGATCTCGGCGTACTCCGCGCCGGTGATCATGTACAGGTTATGGTTGCGCGCGAAGACGACCCGCTGGCCGTCGGGGGAAACACTGGCCCAGTTCGGGTGGTCGTCGGGCTCTTCGTACTCCTCGAGGCGGCGCAGCGTCTGTGTGTCGATGTCGAACTCGAAGTGGAAGACGATGTCGTCGTCGTCTCCCTCGTCGCCGTCGCCCTCCTCCTGCGTGTCACCCTCCTCTTCACCCGACGCCTGGGTGCCATCGGGGTCCTTGCTCACGTCCACGTCGAACTGGAGGGTGTTGCCATCGATGAAACGGATGTTCTCGATGGGCAGGTTCTGACCGTCCCAGGGATCCCTCGTGATCCGGGTCAGCTCTGCGGCCAACGCATCCCGGTCGAAGATCTGCCGCTTCGATCGGGTCGTGGGATCGACGATGTAGTACCACGTACCGTCGGCGTTCTCCCACTCGTACCAGAAGTCGTCCGTTCCCTGGATCCAACGCGGCGCCACGGTCACCGAGTAGAGCATGTCGCTGGTATTGTAGGGCGCCCATCGGGCCGCCAGCTCCCAGTTGGCCGAGCCCTCCCCGCCGACGAAGCCGGCCTCTCCAGCCCGTGGGGACTCGGTGGTGTGGGACGCCTGGGCGTGGACCTCGGCGGACCATGCGGTCACGGACACCACGAACGCGAGAGTGAGAAGCCGGAGGGGAGAAAGCTCGGAGCGCATCGAGGTCTGCCTATCAGATGGAAGTCGTTCGACCCGGGGCATATGCCGACTCTCGCCTCCCCGGGCAAGCCCCGGACACGACGGGCCGAGATCGCGTTGCGCGCTTCGGGCCGGGTGCCCACTATGACCGCAGTCGGGTGGTGGGGTCGGGCATGCCCCTCGAGCGGGAGACGGCGGTGCAGGTCTATCAGCGCGTGGCACGAGGAGCGGAGGCTGGCGCCCTTTCGGCGGCCACGGTGGAGATCTCCTTCTTCATTCTCGACGCCGTCCGCCTGCAGCCCATGTCCACACCGGGCGTCCTGTCGGGCGCGTCTCTGGGACCCGGAGGCGGTGCCCTCGATCTGGGAAGCTTGTCCGGGGTCCTGTCGGCCCTGTGGGCCGGCTACCAGGTGCTCACCCTCACCGCCACCCACTTCATCCTGTTCGCCGCCGTAGGGGTGGCGGCCTCCTTGCTCTTCGACTGGTCCAAGCCCGGCCGGCTGGTGCGCTTCGGCTTCGTCGCCCTCCTGTGCACGCTGGCCTTCTTCCTCACCGTCGCCATCACGGGCTCGACGGTGGCGCTGGACTCGGTGGGGCTCGAGTGGATCATCGCCATGAACGTGCTCGGTGCCGCCGCCCTCGCCGGCGGCCTCCGCCTCGTATCGACAAAGGGTCCGGAGGACGCGGACTAGCCGCGGCCACGCCCCCGGCGGGCTGCGCGGTCTCCCGCCACCATGAATCCCGACCGCTTCCGACGCCTGCGCCGCACGCTGGCCCGTCGACAGCCGGACCTGACGGTACTCATGGACGGCGTGCACAAGTCGCACAACTTCTCCGCCATCCTGCGGAACTGCGACGCCGCCGGCGTTCTGGAAGCCCACGTGGTCGCCGGATCCGATGGCCTGGATCTCCATCACGGCGCGTCGGCCGGCACCAAGAAGTGGATTCGCGTGAAAATGCATTCGAGCACGACCCTCGCCGCGCGTCGTCTCAGCGACCGGGGGTTTCGCATCGTCGCAGCGCACCCGTCCCCGGATTCTGTGGACTTCCGGGACGCGGACTACACGGGCCCGGTGGCGCTGATGATGGGCGCCGAGCTTCACGGCGTCTCCGACGAGGGCCTGGCTCTGGCCGACGAGCGCGTCCGGATCCCCATGCTGGGCATGGTCCACTCCCTGAACGTGTCCGTGGCCACCGCCCTCCTCCTCTTCGAGGCCGCGCGGCAGCGACAGGCCGCGGGCCTGTACGACGCGTGTCGCATTCCCGAGGACGAGTTCGAGCGCCGGCTCTTCGAGTGGGCCTATCCGTCCATCGCCGCGCAACGCAGGGCCGAGGGTCGGCCCTACCCGGGTCTTAACGACGAGGGTGAGATCCTCCCGGACTGGTAGCGTCGGGCGCAGTCCGACGAGGTCGGCCCCCAGGACGTTCCGGACTGGCCCCGTGCCCGGTAGTCCATGCCCCCTGTCTCCTCCCTGAAAACGGTCACTTCAGCCCTCGTGATCGATTTGTACCCCACCTCGCCTTGACAGCAAAGCCATAAACGCTCATTCTTCTATCTACAATCGTTTTAGTGCTTGTTATCTAAGGCCCGCCATCCGAAAACCGATCGGAGGCGAAGGCATGAGCGAATGAAGAGCAAAGTCGAACTCACCAGCACGGAAACAGCCGCGCTCCTCGACGTGCATCCCTCCACCGTCAAGCGGTGGTGTAACGACGGCGAGTTGTCGTACGAGCAGACGCCCGGTGGGCATCGGCGGATCCGGGTCGACTCGGCGGTGGAGTTCGCTCGCCAGCGGGGAATACGCACCATCCTCACGCCCTTTCGCCCCTTCGAGCCTCACGTCTGGACCGCGCTCCGGGACGTGGAGAACGGTTCGTACGGGGCTCTCCATGCCCTCGCCCTCCAGTGGGCGCGTCGCGGCGACTTCGACCGGCTCGAGGAGCTGTACGTCGCGCTGGGTCGGGACGGGGTGGTGAGCTTCCCGGACTTCTGCGATTTCGGAATCCGCGGACTGATGGCTGCGGTGGGCGAGGAGTGGCAGAACGGGAGGCTGAGGGTCGGCGACGAACACATGGTCTCCCAGGCCGTCACCGGCGCGCTCGTGGCCCTTCGTCGCGAGTGGATGGACACGCAGGACTCGAACCTCGACGTCTCCGGGAACGGGGCGTCCCGCCCCCCCCGGCCCGTCGCCGTGGTTGGAACCATCGAGGGCAACCAGCACCAGATCGGCGCGCTCTGCGTGAGGCTTCTCCTCGAGCGTGCCGGATGGAAGGTCTTCTACCCCGGGGCCGACGTTCCGGCGGAAGACTTCGGTGTCATCCAGATGAGCCGCGAGGCGTCCCTCGTGTGCGTCTCCCTCCCCCCCTCCGGCACCATGGGGGACGTGTCCAGGACGCTGGAGATCCTCGGCGAGTTCTATGACCGCGCCCGCCCCTACTCGGTGGTCTTCGGCGGGCCGTCCTTCATCGGGCTCGAGGGTCGTGTGAACGATGGCCCCTTCGAGTCCGTGTCGTTCCTGCAGGAATGCCGCACGCTGACGGAAGCCCTCGACTCCGGCCTGGGCCGCAACGGGAAGGACACATGACGAAGCAGAGTTCCATCTGGCCCGCCGGCGGCGGCTTCGGCCTATCGAGGAATCCACCGTGAGATTCGCCGCAACGACTACGACAACCTCACGGAGCGTGCCTTCACCTCCCTGCCCCGAAAGATCTTCCTCGCCGGAAGCGGCCTGATCAACTCCAGGAGATCGTCATGAAGAAGGCCGTGGTCATCGGCAGCGGGTTCGGAGGGCTGTCCCTCGCCATACGGCTGCAGGGCGCGGGTCTCGACGTGACCCTTCTGGAAAAGAGGGAGCAGATCGGGGGACGCGCATACCAGTTGAAGGACTCTGGCTACGTCTTCGACATGGGGCCGAGTCTCATCACGGCCCCGGAGATCATCGACTCGGTCTTCCGGGCCGGCGGTCGCCGCTTTACCGACTACGTCGATCTCGTGCCCCTGGACCCGTACTACCGCATCTACTTCCACGACGGGACGCACATCGACTACGTCGGAGACGTGGATCGCATGCGCGAGCAGATGGCGCGCTTCAACGAGCGGGATGCGTCGAACCTGGATCGATTCCTGGCCAAGACACGCCCTATCTACGACGCCATCATCGCCGACCGGCTCGGGTCGAAGCCTTTCGACACCATCGCGTCCATGATCCGCTTCATGCCCACGGTGCTGAAGCTCGGGGCTTTCGTGCCGGTGACCACCTTCGTGAACCGGTTCTTCAAGGACTTCCGCCACCGCTTCATCTTCTCGTTCCACCCTCTGTTCGTCGGCGGCAATCCGTTCAAGACGCCGTCCATCTACCTCATGATCCCCTACCTCGAGCGCGAGGGCGGTGTCTGGTTCACCCGGGGCGGCATGTACTCGGTGGTGGAGGCCATGGGTCGGCTCTTCACCGAGCTCGGTGGAACCATCGAGACCGACGCAGAAGTGGAGGAGATCGTCGTGGAGGAGGGTCGCGCCGTGGGCGTCCGCACGGCGAGTGGCATCTATGACGCGGAGATCGTCGCGAGCAACGCCGATCCGGGACACACCTACGGCTCCCTCGTCGACGCCGAGCATCGCCCTCGCTGGAACGACCGGAAGCTGGCCCGACAGGACTGGAGCATGAGCTGTGTCCTGCTCTACATCGGCACCCGGAGGCAGTACCCGCAACTCGAGAACCACCGAGCGGTACGAGGGGCTCCTCGACGACATCTTCGACGAAAAGATGGTCCCCGACGACTTCTCCATGTACCTCCACGCCCCGACCCGAACCGACCCGGGCATGGCCCCGCCCGGCTGCGAGAGCATGTACGTGCTCATCCCCGTGGCCAACAACCGGTCCGGAGTCGACTGGTCGGAGATGGGCCCCCGGTTCGCAGACAAGGTCATGGACTACCTGGAGGAGTGGGGCCTGGAGGACCTGCGGGAGATGACCGACGTCCTCCACGTCTTCACGCCCGACGATTTCGAGACCGAGCTCAACGCCACGTGGGGCAACGCCTTCGCCATCGAGCCCACGCTCTTCCAGACCGCGTGGTTCCGGCCTCAGAACCGGAGCGAAGACATCGAGGGCCTGTACCTCGTAGGCGCTGGAACCCACCCCGGAGCAGGAGTGCCGGGGGTCATCCTCAGCGCCGAGACCACGTACGGCTGCATCGCCGCCGATCATGGGCTGGAGGACCAGTGGGACTGGGACGAGCCGGCGTCGGTGGCCCTGGACGCCGAACTCGAAGACCGCGTGGTGGCCGCGCTGGGCTGAGCGCGGTCAGTCCTCCATGCGGCCGAGCTGGAACCGCAGGGAGTCTTCCACCGAGTCGTAGAAGAAGTCGAACCCGGCTTCCTGAGCCTTCTCCGGAATGACGCGCTGCCCCCAGAGAAGCGCCTCCTTCCCGAGATCTCCGAAGAGCGCCTTCACGGCGAAGCCAGGTACCGGAATGACCGTGGGCCTGCCGAGAGCGCGCCCCAGGGCCGACGTGAAGGTCGAGTTGGTGACGGGCCCGGGCGCCGTGGCGTTCACGGGGCCACGAAGGGACTCGTCGAAGAGGGCGTGGTGGATGAGGGCGATGTGGTCGTCCAGGTCGATCCAGCTCATGTACTGCTTCCCCGACCCCAACCGGCCGCCGATGCCCAGCTTGAAGGGCAGCAGCATCTGACCGAGGGCGCCGCCCTTCTGGGAGAGAACGATTCCCGTGCGGAGCTTCACGACCCGGATTCCCGCGCGCTCCGCAGGCTTCGTGGCTCCTTCCCACGCCCGACAGACCTCGGCGAGGAAGCCGCGCCCGGAGCTGGCCGACTCGGTGACCATCTCCGAACCCCGATCGCCGTAGAAGCCCACCGCCGACGACGAAACCAGAACCTTCGGTCCGTTGCGCATGGTGGCCAGGGTGTTGGCGATGAGTTCGGTACCCCGTATACGACTCTGCTTGATGGCCCTGCGCTTCTCGTCGGTCCAGCGACCCGATGCGATGGGCTCGCCCGCCAGATGGACGACGGCGTCGACCCGAAGGAGCCCCTTCTCGTCGATGACGCCCCCGGTGGGGTTCCAGAAGACCGACTCGCTGTCCATCTGTCGGCTGTCCCGCACCAGCGGGATCACCTCGTGCCCGCCCGTGGTGAGGAAGTGGGTCAGGTTCGCGCCCACGAGCCCCGATGCGCCGGTGATGGCGACGGAGAGGCGCTTCTTGTCGGCGAAATCGGCGTGGCGCGCCAGATCGGTGAAGAGTCTCTGGTATCGGAACTTGAAGAGCCGCTCGAGTTCCCTCTTCACGAACGCGGGGGCGATGGCCTCGCCCGCCGGTCCTAGGGGCGCCTCCAGTTCGATCTCGTCCTTGACGATGGTCCCGCCGCCCGGCCGAGGAAGAAAGAGGTGGGTGTGGACCCAGCTCTTCATGGGCCCGCTCACCTGCTCGTCGCGAAACTGGCGTCCGTACTCGTAGTCCCGATGACGCAGATCCCACCGGAAGCTCGTGGGGCCGCGCTGAATCTTCAGGGAGACCGTCCCGCCGTCCTTGATGCCCCCGGCCCTCTGCAACACTTCGACGTCACCCCACGGAGGCGTGAGTCGCTCGAACGCCCCGGGCCGCTCGTGCCAGTCGAAGACCTCTTGGGGCGTATGGTCGGGCAGTTCCGTCTGGAATGTGAAGCGCATCTCGGTGGGATCGATGGTTCAAGTCCGACACGACCACGCAAAGTAACGCATCCTCCGGCGCTGCAGAGCCCCCGGCGGGGTCCTAACCGAGGAGCAGGAGAGCGACGACGGAGGGAACCACCTGGACGGTGAGATTGTCGAGTCCGTGGTTGCTCACGGCCTCCACCCCCGCGGCGACCAATCCGCAGGCGGGCCCGGCCCACCAGGCCGCGTCGGCAAGACCGATGGTGACGAGCCCCAATGCCGAGCCCACCGATGCCACCAGGAAGACCGCGATCGACCCCTCGACGGTGCGGGTGGCCTCCACGCCCGCCAACGAAGGCACTCGGTAGGGCCGCCTGCCCCATCGGGCCCCGACGGGCTCGCCGACGGCATCTCCCCATCCGGCCGCCAGGTACCCTACCACCGCAAACGGCCCGGTGAGGAGAGCCGAAGCGAGCCCCCCCACCGCCGTCGTCACCAACGGGACGACGATGAAGAGGGTGCGGCGGGGACGATCCTTGTCCCGTGCCAGCGCTTCGTAGAAGGGGTGACCGTCACCCTTCAGCACGGCGGCCAGGACCATGCCGGCCACCACGGCACCGAAGACCACGGTCCCCCCGAGATCCCACACGGAATGCACCACGGCGGCCGTCGTGAAGACGACGAAGTGGAAGATCTTGCGGGTGTACGCCACACGGACCCCCCGATCGCGCAGCACCGACACCCACAGGGCACCGCCGATGCCTACGACCAGGGCGAGGAGCGCCACCGGCAAGGTTGCCCCCGGTCGGGGGATCAACGCTTCGAGACCGTTCAGGGGGCGCCTTCCTCGGCTTCCACATTGAACCCCGTGCGCACCATGTGGCCCCAGCCTTCCTTCCCACGGAGTGCCGACACCGTCCCCTTGAGCCGCCACCAGGCACTGAGCTGCCGGTACCCGAAGTTCTCGATGAGGGTGAGGGTGAAGAGGGCGAGAAGATCGGACATGCGCGGGTAGCGTCGGAACGACAGCTCCTCCAGCGCCACCGCCGCCAGGGAGAGGGCCACGCCGAGCACCATGGCCACGCACAGGAACGCGATGACGAAGGGCCAGTCGGCCCGTCCGGACAAGATGGTCACCGTGAACGAAAAGTACCCGAGGAACTCGATGACCGGCCCGAGCATCTCCAGGAAGAAGAAGTAGGGGAAGGCCACCATGCCCGCCCGACCATATCGCGGGTTGAGAAGCATGACCCGGTGGCGGAGGAGCGACTGGAACAGCCCCCGCTGCCAACGGTCCCGTTGGCGTCCCAGAACCGCCAGCGACTCCGGACACTCGGTCCAGGCCACCGGATCGGGGACGAAGTGGATGCGATACGGGATCTCGTTCTCACGACAGTACCGGTGCATGCGGACCACCAACTCCATGTCCTCACCCACCGTGTCCGTCGAGTACCCCCCTGCCGAGA
This sequence comes from uncultured Gemmatimonadales bacterium, assembly GCA_937983085.1. Classification (GTDB taxonomy): domain Bacteria; phylum Gemmatimonadota; class Gemmatimonadetes; order Longimicrobiales; family Gaopeijiaceae; genus UBA2589. Next base: position 13,450 of record CALJKZ010000676.1, on the reverse strand, counting down.
CCACCACGTCGCGCTTGAAGATGCCGAAGGCGCCGGAGATGACGAGGGTGGCGTCGAGGGCATCCCATCCCATGCGACCCGCGAGGAAGGCCCGTAGGTACTCCAACACCTGAAGGCGGGGCAGCAGCTTCTTCGGAAGGCGCACGTCCACCACCCGCCCCTGCCGGACGGTGCACCCGTTGGCGATGCGCAGGACCCCGCCAGCCGCGATGGTGTCGGCGTCCTCGAGGAAGGGTCGCACGATCCGGATGAGGGCCTCGGGCTCGAGGAGGGAATCGGCGTCCATGGCACAGAAGAGCGGCGTCTGGCAATGGTTCAGGCCGGCGTTGAGCGCATCGGCCTTTCCCCCGTTCTCCTTGTCGATGACCCACAGGTTGGGATGGCGGCGGGATCGGAAGATCCTCCGGACCTCGGCGGACTCGAGCTCTGCCGTGGGGACCCGGCTGGCCTCGTAGAGATTGAAGGCCTCCTTCAGTCGCTCGACCGTGGCGTCCTTCGAGCCGTCGTTCACCACCAGGATCTCGTAGTCCGGATACTCCAGCGTGAGGAGCGAGCGGACCGACTCCACACACGTGGCCTCCTCGTTGTACGCCGGCGCGATGAGGGTGATGGGCGGCGCCCACGCCGACGTGATGAGGTCGGTCAGGTCCAGGGACTTGAGGCGCAACGCATACGCCCGGAGGGCTCGGAAGGCGAAGAGGCTCGTCCCCAGGTACACGACGTGGAGGACGATGAAGTAGCCGAGGACGATGTAGTTGAACGTCCACACGACGGTCCAGAAGGCGTCGCTCATGCGCCCTCCTCCTCGAACAACACCTGTCCTGCCAGCCGGGCACGATCGCCCTCCTCATGGGCCATCTCCCGGAGGAGGGTCGCTCCTCCGGCTTCCCGGGCTCCTCGGGCGGCATGAAGAGCCGCCCAGGGCGAGTCGTCTTCCATGCCGGCGAAGAGGAGGGGCAGCTCGCGCTCGTCGCCGAGCATACCCAGGGCGTGGAAGGACTGCGCCCGTACGATCTCGGCACCACCGTTGCACAGGGGGCGAACGGCATCGACGTGCTCAGGTCGCCCCACCGCGGCCAGAAGTCGAAGGAGGGACGCGGCCAAGTCCCTCTGCTCGCCGACGGTGGACAGCGCCTCCACCGCAGGATCAGCCGACCGGGCGTCCACCTGCATCCTCAGCGCCTCGGCGTAGACGGCCCGCAGCCAGGGTGGTTGCGCACCGTCGACGAGCCCGTCTCGCAGGACCGGCGAGACCTCCGGTCCCATGGCGGCGAGCATGGACGCGAGGAAGAAGCGGTTCCACCCCTCGAAACGGTCGAGGTGATCCATGAGCGCGGGGCCGAACTCGGGAAACTCGGGCCGCGCCAGGTACCGTGCGCTCACCATGGATACCAGGGGCGAGGGGTCCTCCAGCCCCGCGAGAACCTCCTTGGAGTACTTGGGTAGCCCCAACGTACCCAGCGTCTGGACCGCCCGGGTGCGCACCTCCGCCCTGGGGTGCTGCGTCCGTTCGGCGATCTCGTCGAGGTACGGCTCCACCAGACGACGGAGGGTGCGGCGCTCGGCGCCTCGCACGCGACGGGCGTAGTCCAGGACGAACTGGACGAAGTGCATGCGGTACCGCTGGGGAACAAGGGGATGCACGTCGGACACGCGCGCAGGATCGGCGATGGCCGACAAGACCGGCCCTTCCCAGCGGTCCTGCAATTCGGCCTGTAACGCCTCCCGCCGGGAGTGTCCCACCCGGAGGAGAATCGCGTACAGGGAGAAGAGGATGGCGATGACGAGAATCGCCACGACGATGAGGCTGACGAGGGCGAGGGCCGAGTCGCTCACCGGATTCATGAATCCGCCCCCGCGCCGCTCACACGGCGATCTGGGTTCTACCCCGCCGAAGCAGCCGCCACACCCGTGCCGACAGCTCCACAGGGGAGAAGGGTTTCAGCACGTAGTCGTCCGCTCCGAGGCTGAAGCCCCGGACCACGTCGGCCTCGCTGCCCATGGACGTGAGCAGGATGATGGGGATACGGGCGTACGCCGGCGTCCTCCGCAGGCGCGCCAGGACCTCGAAGCCGTCCATGCCGGGCATCTTGATGTCCAGGATCACCAGGTCGGGAACCGCCTCGAGAGCCGCTTCGTACGCTTCCTTGCCGTTGTCGTAGCGAACGACCTCGAGCCCTTCCTTCTCCAGACGGTGCAGGAGGATGGTGGCGGAGATCTCGTCGTCTTCGGCCACCAGGACCCGCGCCGTGCTTTCCTCGTCGCGCTCGTCGGAATCCACCACCTGGTTGCGGCCGGCCTCCCGGGCACGGAAGAGTCGCTGGCGCGCCCGGAGGACCGCCTCGTCGAGCGACGAATCGGCAGAGACCTCCACCACACCGATGGAGGCAGTGGGGTTCACCGGCTCGCCGTCGGGCCCCACGAGTTCGGACGCCCGCACGGCGTCCAGAACGCGCTCGGCCACGGCTGTCGGATCGTCTTCGACGGGATCGGGTGTGTAGACCGCGAACTCGCCACCGCCGAGTCGACCCACCACCGCGTCGTCGGCCACGGCGTCCCGGATGGCGTCGCCCACGTCCCGGATGACCCCCTCGGCCGCCTCCCACCCCCATGTCTCCGACAGGGCCGCGAACCCGTCCAGCTGGACCAGGGCGAGGCCGTAGTCTTGCGTCGCTTCGGTGCATCGGGCCGCCAAACCAGCGCGGTTCAAGAGTCCCGTCAGGGGGTCCGACAGCCCTCCTCCCGCCCGCCCGGCGCTCTTGGCCAATCGGAGGGCGACTTCCTGCTCGAGGCTCTCGGGGTCGAAGGGCTTCTCCACGTACGCGTCGGCCCCCAGACCGTAGCAGTCTTCCCGGATGTCGGCGTCGGACCGGGCCGAGATGACGACGACGGGCACGGTGGCGGTGGCGGGGTCTTCGCGAAGTCGCGTGAGAAGCGTGCGCCCGTCCAGGTCCGGCAGGATGAGGTCCAGGAGCACGAGATCGAACGGCCCCGAGGCGAGGGCGCGCTGTGCCGTGGCTCCGTCCCCCACCGCAACGATCTCCCGGTCGTCTCCGTCCAGGACCACCGACAGGAGGTACTGGATCTCGGGATCGTCCTCGATGACGAGAATGCGTCGGGAGGTGGTCTCAGACACCCTCGGTCTCCTGTAGACCCACAGGGAAGGAGACGTCGAGCATGCGGGCGAGGGCGTCGCTGGCCTTGGCCGAAGGCGCATGCACCGTGGCGAGCTCTCCCACGATCTCACGCTCCTTGTCGTTCAGTCCCTCATGGGTCAGGACGAGGACCGGCAGTCCCGTATGCAGGCGGTCCTCACGCAGCTCGAGGAGGGAGGCCACGCCTTGGGTCGAGGGCACTTCCAGGTCCATGACCACCGCATCGGGCGCTTCCTGACCCAGGATCTGGACGATGTCGCCGCCAGCCTTCGCCGTCGCCTCGAGGCCCCGAGCCCGCACGACCTTGGACAGCGCCGTGCTCCGCTCTTCGTCGCCCGTGAGCAGCAGGACCCGACCGCCTCGCTTCCGACCCAGGTTCCGCCAGAGCACCCTGAGGAGGTCTTCTCTCTCGAACGGTTTGGTCACCAGGTCGACGGCGCCGAGCAGCTTCCCACGTCCTTCGTTGGCCAGGACGCTGACGATGACGACGGGGATGGACCGAAGGCTCTGATCGCTCTTGATTCGCTTGAGCACCTCCCACCCCGTGAGCCCGGGCATGATGAGGTCGAGGATGATGAGGTCGGGGGCGTGCCGCTCCGCCAACTCGAGACCCTCCTCGCCGCTCGCCGCCGTGAACACCTGGCAGCCGAACTCCTCGAGGAAGTGCCGAATGAGCACTCGGGAGTCCTTCTCGTCGTCCACCACGAGGACCTTGAAATCGCTCCACCCTCCACGCTTGGTGGGCGTGGAGTCGGCTCCGTCGCCTTCCTCCTGCCCGTCGCCGACGGCGGCTTCGCCGGCGCGCCCCTCGGCGGCCTCCAAGGCGCGGCCACCCGGGTCGCCTTCGGCTTCGCCGGTCGAGGGCGTCCCGTTGACTCGTGGCTCGTCCCCGATGCCCGCGGCCCGGGTGCCCGCCGGTTCGCTCCCGAGGGTCGACTCCTCGTCCGCGGACGTACCGCCCTCACCGGGGGCGCCGTTGTCGGCCCCGGCCTCGTCCTCTGCTGGAGCCGCGGGGCGGGTCCCCACCCTCAACTCGGCGGCCATGCCCTCCCCCGCCGTGTCCTCGGATCCGCCCTCCGGGGTCGGCCGCCGGGCGCGCTCGCCCATGACGATCTTGAAGGTGGAGCCCTCGTCCACCTCCGACTCCACGATGAGGTCGTAGCCCATGAGGAGGCAGATGGAGCGGGACAGGGCGAGACCGAGTCCGGTGCCGCCGTACTTCCGGGACGTGCCGGCCTCCGCCTGCTGGAACGCCTCGAAGATGGCGTCGAGCCGATCCTCGGGAATTCCGATGCCGGTGTCCTGCACGGCGATGGCCACCGGGGTCCGACCGTCGGCTCCCACTTCGAGGCGGACCGTCACCGATCCCTCGTGGGTGAACTTGAGCGCGTTCCCCACGAGGTTGATGATGACCTGCTTCAGCTTCGCCGAGTCGGTTTCCACGAGGTCGACTTCGTCCGGCACGTCGGCGATGAGAGCGATGTTGCCCTCCTTCGCCTTGGCCTGACCCTCGAGCTGCTGCACCGTCTCGACGCAGAGGTGGGCCAGGTCCACCTCTTCGATGATGAGCTCCATCCGCCCGGCTTCGACCTTGGCAAGGTCGAGCACCTCGTTGATGAGGGCGAGAAGGTGCTTTCCGTTGGAGAGGACCCGCTCGAGGAACCCGATGTCCTTCTTGTTGAGTCGCTCGTCCTTGTTCTTGAGGAGGATGTTGGTGAAGCCGATGACCGAGTTCAGTGGCGTTCGGAGCTCGTGGCTCATGTTGGCCAGGAAGTCGCTCTTGGCCTTGTTCGCGGCTTCCGCCTCCTCCTTGGCGATGCGCAGCGCTTCCTCCGCCCGCTCGCGCTGGGTGACGTCCTTTCCGAAGAAGACCGCCCCCGACACGCCATCGATTGATTGGATGGGGTTGGCGTAGAGCTCGAAGTACCGGGTCTGGCCGTCGACTTCGTCGCTGCGCACGGCCACTTCGCGCTCACCCGACAGCGCACGATCGTAGAGCTCGCGGTACCACTCCACGTCCTGATCCGGGAAGACCTCTTCGGGTAACATCCCTGCGCGCGGCTCCCGCCCGGTCCGCGCCTCCATGGCCAGCGAGAACGCCGAATTCAGGGTGATCAGTCGATGCTGGCGGTCCACCGACCAGATGGAGTCGCCGGTGTTCTCCACCAACGCCTCGAGGTTGCGCTGGGACTCGTCGAGGCGCCGCTCGGCGAGGCGCTGCTCGGTGACGTCCCGCAGAATGCTCTGGGTCGCCACGGCCTTGTCGCCGACGTACTGCGCCTGGGTGCTGCCGGAGAGGATCACCACCCGGCCGTCGGCGGCCAGGTACTCGACGTTGTAGCGCCGGGGCTCCCCGCCATCGAGAACGCGCTGCAGCTCCTCCTCGAAGCGGGAACGGTGCTCGGGGTGGACGATGTCGAAGACGCGCATGGCGTCCAGCTGCTCGTCGGTGTAGCCCAGCACCCGTTTCCACGAGGTGTTCACATACAGGAAACGCCCTTCGGGCCCCACGCTCTGGATGAGGTCGTTGGCGTTGTCGAGGAACCTCTGGAGGCGCTCGCTGCTCTCCTTCACCGCCTGCTCGGTCTTGGACCGGAAGTCCACCTCACGGGCGAGGGCGTCGTTGGATCGCGTGAGGGCGCCGAGGACCCGTGCCTCGCGTGTGAACGTCTCGTAGACGCTGGACAGGAGACCCGTGAGGATGGCCGCGTAGCTGAGGATCTTCAGGAGGTGGGCGGCGTCGAACATGGCGTCCCAACGCTGCTCCGAGAACGCCATGAAAGCGCCGTGCGCCAACGCTCCGATGAGGAGCGAGACGAGCATCCAATGCTCGAACTGGTCGCGGCGCCAACTCCCCTTCAAGTAGTAGCCGAGGAAGGCCAGAGCGAAGAAGATCCCGGGGATGAACTCCGCTGGCCGGCTCACCACCCAACTGGCGGACTGGAACGTGGCCGGTCGGACGTACTGGAGGAAGAGCAGGATGGTGAGGGTCAGGACGAGGGCCGTCCGGCCCTCCCTCACCTCCTGCCGCCAGGCCAGCAGGCTCACGAAGAGGAAGAGCGACAGGTAAACCCGTCCCGCGGTCCACGTCCAGGCGTACATTCCCGCCGGTTCCACGCCATCGGCCACCACCAGGGCGTCCAGCACGGCTGGAACGGTGGTGACAACGTGATTCAGGTCGAGGATGGCGGCGCCGAGGAAGCCGCACCCGATGAGGAGGAAGGTGACCTGCTTCCGGCTGTAGTACCGCACCAGGGCCAAGGCGCCGACGAGGAACGCCAGGAGCGTCGCCACCGTTTCCATCATGGTGTGGAGGGACGGGCCGGAGCCCCACACCAGATTGTTGGCGAGCAGCATGGCGCCGCCCACCAGGACCAGGAAGACTACGGTATAGAGCGCGGAATGCTCCAGGCCCCGATCAGGGCCTGTGAGCTCATCTACGGTGGACCCGCCGGCCAGCTCGATGAATTCGTTGGCGGTCCGCCCGTCGAGAGTATCCGTTCCGGAGGTCAGTCCGCCTGGTTCAGGCACCGCTCGATGGCATCGATGAGCACATCCTCGTCTACGATGGGCTTCGTCACGTAATCATCGAAGCCGATGGAGAGATACTTCTCACGATCACCGGCCATGGCGTGGGCCGTCAGGGCGATGACCGGAATATCCTTCAGCGCGTCCTGAGTGCGCAGCCATGCCAGGACTTCGGTGCCATCCATCTCCGGCAGCGAAATGTCGAGAAGCACGAGGTCGGGAATGTCGTCCGGCAATCCCTCCACGGCCTCGACCCCCGTCTCGTACTCGGACAGGTCGTATCGATCTTCCAGAAGCGCCTGGACCAACATCCGGTTGTCCGGATTGTCTTCCACCACGGCGACCTTATGACTCATCGGGCATCCCTTTTTCCATGTGTGCCAGGGCGTCCATCACCGAGGTGTAGGCCGATTCCAGCTCCGGCTCGAGCTCCTTCATCTTGTCGACGTCTTCGGCCAGCGCCGCTGCTTCGATCTGCGTGGCCAGCGTCCGCAGGTGTTCACCGCCGATGTTCGCGGCACTCGACTTGAGCGAGTGGGCCCCGCGCTCGGCCTCTTCCACGTCGGCTTCCGCAATTCCTTTCCGGATCTGATCCATCCGCGTGCCGGAGTTCTTCAGGAAGAGCCGCACCATCTGAGCCGCCAGCTTGTCCCCGCCCCACTCCTTGAGACGTTCGATGGCTTGCGGATCGATGACTTCGGATTCGGTCATGGATTCGTCGTTTTTTCGGGGGAGCACCGCCGATATGGAGTCTAAACGCGAGACTTCAGGAATACCATGATGTCATCGCCCTACTCCGGCGAGGATCTCCCGCACTCCAACGGCGGCTCCATCCGCATGCCCGAAGACGGCCGAGCCGGCGACGGCGACCGATGCGCCCGCGTTCGCGACGACGGGCGCCCGTGCGGCATCGACGCCTCCGTCCACCTGTAGTTCCGCGTTGGATCCGATCCGGTCCAGCATGGACCGGGCACGCGCAAGCTTGTCGGTGCTGGTCGGGATGTAGGACTGTCCGCCGAAGCCCGGGTTGACCGACATGACCAGCACCAGATCCACGTACGGAAGGACCTCCTCGAGGGCGTCCACCGGGGTGGCCGGATTGATGGCGACTCCGGCGCGGGCCCCGAGCTCCCGGATCCGCTGAACGGTCCGGTGGAGATGCACGCAGGCTTCGGCGTGTACGGTGACGATGTCGGCGCCCGCGGACACGAACGCCTCGAGGTACCGGTCGGGCTCTTCGATCATGAGGTGGACGTCCAGCGGCAGCGTGGTGGCCCGGCGGGCCGCCTCCACGATGAGGGGCCCGATGGTGATGTTCGGCACGAAGCGGCCGTCCATGACGTCGACATGGATCCAGTCGGCCCCCGCCTCCGCCACGACGGCGATGTCCTCGCCCAATCGGGCGAAGTCGGCGGACAGAATGGACGGAGCGAGCTTCACGTCGCCCTCCGCAGCGTCTTGGTTCCGTCGGCGTAGGCCACCACGACCTCGTCGGTCATGCCCAGGAAGAGTCCGGTATCGACGATGCCGGCTCGATACAGAAGGGCCCGCTCGACCTCGACGGGATCGGAGATACCGCCCGAAAAGGCGCAGTCCAGGAAGACGTTGCCGTTGTCACTCCGCACCGGGGTGCCGTCATCGCGTGTCCTCAGCTCGGGCGTGGCGCCCAGCGACTCCAGGAAACGGCGCTGATGTCCGATGGCCCAGTCCACCACCTCCACCGGAAGAGGAGCCCTGGTGCCCAGGCGGTCCACCAGTTTCGTCTCGTCACAGATGATCACCAGCGTCCGGGACGCCTGGGCCACCATCTTCTCCCGGAGCAGCGCCCCACCCAGCCCCTTGATGAGGTCGAGATCCGGCGACACTTCGTCGGCGCCGTCGATGGTCACGGCCAGAGGTGGCGTTTGGCCGAGTTCGGCCAGTGGAATCCCCCGATCACGCGCTTGGTGCTCGGTCTGCACCGATGTCGGGACGGCCACGATGTCCTTCAGCGAGCCGTCGGCGAGAGCGTCCCCCAGAAGATCGACCAGGTGCCGGACCGTACTCCCGGTTCCCAGGCCGATGGCGGTTCCACTCTCCACGACGGTAAGGGCCTGCCGCGCGGCGGCGAGCTTGAGATCGTCTCGAGTCAAACGGGTCCTCGGGAATCGAAAGGGCCTACCACGTCCGGGAATGTATCCACGCGGACCAAGGGGGCCAATGCGGGGCGACGGCCGCCTCGGTTGACATCCGCGCCCTGCCCGCCGCATCCTTCGCCCATGAACGGCCCCTATCTCACCCGGCGATATTATTGGAGCGCTCCCGACGGGAGTGTTCCTCGCCAACGTGGGCTGTTCGACTGACCGACTGAACGCACCCCGCGGCACGGAAGGCTTCCGACTCCCCGTCGGAGGCCTTTTTTCGTGTCGCCTGACCGCCGAAGGCATCGAACATGATCATCGTCACCCGAAAGGGCGTCACGCCCGACGAGCTCGACCACATCCGGGAGCGCATCGAGGCTCAGGGACTCCGTACGCACATCTCCCAGGGCGAGCATCGAACCATCGTGGGCTGCATCGGTGACGAAGAGCGTCTCCAGAGCATTCCGCTCCTCTCCATCCCCGGTGTGGAGGCGGTCCACCGCGTGCTCAAGCCGTACAAGCTCGCGTCGCGGGATTTCGCCGCGCAGCCGACGACCATCTCGCTCGGCTCCACTGTCCTGGGGGGCCCGGAGATCGTGACCATAGCCGGGCCATGCTCCGTGGAGGGACGCGAGATGCTTCACGCCACGGCCAAGGCAGTCCACGCCCACGGCGCCCGCGGCCTCCGTGGTGGCGCCTTCAAGCCGCGCAGCTCTCCGTACTCCTTCCAGGGCCTCGGCGAGGAGGGTCTGCAGATTCTCGCGGACGTCCGCGAGGAGACGGGCCTGCCCGTCGTCACCGAGGTCATGGATACCCGTCAGGTCGAGCTCGTGGCATCGTACGCCGACGTGCTCCAGATCGGAGCGCGCAACATGCAGAACTTCGCCCTCCTCACCGAGGTCGGACGCCTTCAGCGTCCGGTCCTCCTCAAACGGGGGATGTCGGCGACGGTGGAGGATCTCCTCCTCGCCGCCGAGTACGTCATGAGTCAGGGCAATCCCAACGTCATCCTGTGCGAGCGCGGCATCCGCACGTTCGGCACCTCGACGCGGAACACCTTCGACCTCGCCGCCATCCCCGTCTTGAAGCAGGAGACCCACCTGCCGGTGGTGGCCGATCCGTCCCACGCCGGGGGCCGTCGCCACCTGGTGACCCCCCTCTCGCTGGCCGCCATCGCCGCCGGAGCCGACGGTCTCTTGGTGGAGGTCCACCCGGATCCCGAGACCGCCACGTCGGACGGTGAGCAGTCGCTGAACTTCCCCGAGTTCGAGGAGATGATGGGCGCGCTCCGGCCCTTCGTGGAGGCGGCCGGGCGCACGATGGCGTAGGCCGTCCGGTCACCCCACCCGGTTTCGAGCGTCCTCGATCCGGGCCCTCGCGGCGGCCATCTGGGCGTCCACCGACGGGAGCGACGTGCCCCCGGCTGCCTGCCTGGCCTCCACCGAGGCCTCCCAGTCGAAGACGTCGAACACGTCGGCGTCGAAGACCTCGCTCTCCGATCGATAGTCGGCGAGGTCGAGGCCCGACAGCGGCACGTGCTTCTCCTCGGAAACGCGGACGAGGCGCCCGACGATCTCGTGGCTCTGCCGGAACGGCACCCCCCTGCGGACGAGGTAGTCGGCCAGGTCGGTGGCGAGGAGTTGGGTATCCATGGCCGACTGCATCCGGTCGGGTCTCAACTCGGCGGTGGCGACCGCGCCTGCGATGGCCGGCAGGGTCAGGAGGAGGGTGTCCACCGTGTCGAAGAGGGGCTCCTTGTCTTCCTGCAGATCACGGTTGTAGCTCGTGGGCAGGCCCTTGAGAAGCGTGAGCATGGAGACCAGGCCCCCAATGAGTCGACCCGCCTTGCCGCGCGTCAGTTCAGCCACGTCCGGGTTCCGCTTCTGAGGCATCAGACTCGATCCGGTGCTGTAGCCGTCGGACAGCCGCACGAAGCCCAACTCGACGCTGGAGAAGAGGACCAGATCTTCCGACAGTCTCGACAGGTGGACTCCGATCATCGCCCCAGCGTAGGTGGTGTCGACGATCCAATCCCGGTCCGAGACGGCGTCTACCGAGTTGTCGCTGATGGCGTCGAAGCCCAGTTCTTCGGCCAGGGCTTCGCGGTCGATGGGAAAGGGGCACCCCGCGATGGCTCCCGAGCCCAACGGCAGGACCGACGCCGCCCGACGCGCCGCCTCGAGTCGCTCCACGTCCCGGAGAAGCGGAAAGAGGTGGCTCAAGGCCCATTGAGCTGCGCGGATCGGTTGGGCCTGCTGCAGGTGCGTGTACCCCGGCATGATGACGTCGCGACCGCGCTCCGCGAGTCCCAGGAGAGCCTCGCAGAGATCGAGCACTCCGGCGCGTACGGCGTCCAACGCCGCCATGCCGTGGAGGCGCACGCCCGTCGAGGACTGATCGTTGCGCGACCGGCCGGTGTGGAGCTTCCCGGCCACCTCCCCCGCCTCCTCGCCGAGCATCCGCTCCACCACCGAGTGGATGTCTTCTTCCGGCGCGTTCGCCAGACCTTCTGACTCGATGCGGGCGGCCACCCGATCCAATCCCTCGACGATGGCCTCGACCTCCTCCGTCGAAAGCACACCGGCCGCTCCGATGGCCCGTGCCCACGCCTTGCTCGCCGTCACGTCCTCGCGCCAGAGCCGGGCATCGACATCGAGGCTGAGGTTCAGGGGCACCATGGCCGGAGCCATGCCCCCATCGAAGCGGCCGCCCCACAGCCCCTTTCCCTTCTGCTCGTCGCTGCTCACCGGCTTCCCTCGTGCGTACGGGTCGTGGTCGGCAATCGAATCACCGGCCACCCATAAAGAAAGAGGCCCGGGGGTAAGGAGACCGGTCGCTTCCCGCCGAAGCGCCGTGGGGCCTCGTGCCCCTAGCTCCTACCCCCGGGTCCCTCGTGTATCGATTCCCGGTGTCCGTTCGTGCGTCGGACAATGGATAGATATGCACAGAGCATGCATAAGTCAACAACGACGGCTCGACGAACGTCAGCGACGCACGGCGATCTCTTCGATACGGGCCTGCACGGCGGGTCGCTGGCTGGCCTCGCGAAGGATGATGAGGATGGTGTCGTCCCCTGCCAGCGTCCCCAGGACCTCGGGCCATTCCTCCCAATCGATTCCGGCTGCCACCGTCTGGGCACCGCCCTTCATGGTGCGCACGACGAGCAGATTGTCGACCCCGTCGGCGTGGTGGAAGAGGGTCGGCAGCAGGGACTCCAGGGGCGGCGTGCTGTCCCATTCCTCAGGAACGGAGTAGAAGCCGACGCCATCGGCGCCGGGCACCTTCACGAGACGGAGCTCCCGGATGTCCCGGGACAACGTGGCCTGGGTGACCTCCGTTCCTTTGTCCACCAGGAGTTCGCGTAGGCCTTCCTGGCTCGTGACCCGATTGGTCCGGATGAGGTCGAGGATCTGCTGGTGGCGGTCTCGCTTGCTCAAGCCACGACCTTCTCGACGAGTGCGCGGACCCGCTCCGGCTCGAAGCCCATGCTGCGCTCGAGCTCTTCCCCGCCCTCGAAGACGATGAGCGTGGGGATGCTCCGAATCCCGTAGCGCATGGCGACATCCGGCGCGGTGTCCGTGTCGACCTTCGCCACCAGCATGCGCCCGGTCTGGGTGTACGCGATCTCGTCCAGGAGGGGCGCCACCATCTTGCACGGCGCGCACCAGTCGGCGTAGAAGTCGACCAGGACCGGGGCGTCGGCCTCCAGGACCGTACGCTCGAAGTCGTCCTGACTCACCTTCACGGGCCGATCGAGGAGCATGGGCTTCGTGCAGTCGCCGCATTTCGGGCGTTCGGCCGCTCGCCGCAGATCCACCCGGTTCAGCGTGCCGCAGAAGCCACATCGAAGGGTGACCGACGTCGGATCTCCGGCATCGGCCACCCCGTGTTCATCGCTGGTCATCGTGCCCGATCAGAAAAGCTCGTAGCGGACGGCGAGCATGGTGTACCGCCCGATCTCGGGAACACCCGGGAAGGTGCGGTACGCGCCGCCGAAGAGGTTGCTCACCGACAGCTGGAGCGTGGCTGCCGTGCCGGGCACTTCGTAGCCACCCGTGAGGTCCACGATGGCGTGGGAATCGACGTCACCCACGAATCCCGCCGATGTCGCCGGGAAGCCGGCCTGGAAGCGAACCCGCGTGGACGCGGTGACGCCCTGACGAAGGTTCCTGTAGTTGATGGAGACCGACCCCTTGTTCATGGGGGCGTTCAACGTGATCGGAGTCCCATCGGCGATCTCGAACTCGTCCTTGCTCACGAAGGAGTACATGCCGCTGAGCTTCCACCGGCGGTCCATGTCCAGGAAGACCTCCAGCGCCAGATCGGCTCCCCAGAAATCGACCTCACCCACGTTGCGGTAGGAGAGGACCAGCTCCGGTCCCTGAGCACCGTTGCTGTCCGACGAGACCACGCCCGCCGGGACCTGAGCCATACCCGCTGCGAGAGCCGATGCGGCGCCTGCGCCGAAGAAGGGCGTCAGGTAGGCCTCGGTGGTCCCCTGGTCGAGGAAGAGAAGAGGGGTCTGCAGGAGCAGGGGCGAGACGAAGTCGCTCTTGCGTGTGTAGTAGACGTCGGTGACGAGACGCACCCGATCATCGAAGGTGCCATTCCAGCCGACCTCGAAGGTCTCCGTGTACGACTCGCGCG
>CALJKZ010000675.1 GCA_937983085.1 uncultured Gemmatimonadales bacterium | reverse complement strand
TGGGTTTGCCCCGCGGCACTACCTGTGCCGTTCGGTGATGTTCGCGCTACCTGAGGGTGCGCGAGCGGATGAAACCGGCGAGCCCAAGGAGGTCAGTATCGAAGATCGTGGGGGCCGCTTGGCTCTCGCGGAAGCATAAACCGGCCACACAGGAGCGAACCTAGATGGCAGACGAACCGGGCAGCGAGCCCACCACAACGACCGAACCAACGAGCGACCCTAAACCGGCCGATGCGCCGAAGGAGCCGTTCAAGTCGCTGAGTTTCGAGACGGAAGAGGATTACCGGAGCTTCATCAAGCTCAAGGCCAGACCTCTCGTTGATCGCGCGGTGCGTGATGCCACCACGAAGCCCAGCAAGAAGAAAGACGACCCCGACGACACCGAGGACGCCGAAGCGGCGGCCCTCAAGGCTGATCTGGCCGCGATCAAAGCGCGGGCACAGATCGACCGGCAGTTGTACCCGATGCTCGCCGAGGCTGGATGCAAGGACTTCGAGGTTGCGCTGGAAAAGATCCAGACCACCGAAGACGCCGACGCCTCCGACCTCAAGGCGGCGGTTGCGGCCCTGCAAGAGTCGAAGCCGTACCTGTTCGGCGGGGACAAGCGAACGACCACCACCGCTCCCAAGGGCGGGGGCAATCCGGCCCCCGAACCGCTGGACGATGGGGACTTCACGCCCGAAGGGCTCGCCCGCAAGGCCGAGGCTATGGGAGGGCGCGGCTCTGCTCAGTGGCGCAAGTACGTCACCGAGAACGCCTCCAAGATCCCCGGCATGAATGCACCCGAAGTCCGGCATCTCCTTGGCAAGGGCGGGTAAGACGAAAGGCAAACGATAACCAATGGCAGCTGCTACTGGTTTGACCAGTGCTGGTGCTCTCTACAGCGCCGGACTGGCCAAGGAAGCAATTGATCCGGTCATCTCGATGGCCGCGATCTCGAACGAACGACTGTTCCCGATCCTCTCCAGCTTCGGGGATCTTGTCACCCCCGAACCCGGCGAGACCACGTATGTGTCGCGCTATCCCGAGTTGACGGACAACACGCTGTACGCGCGAAGTGCAGCGGACTCGGAGACCACGAACGAGAAGGGTAACGAGACCACCCCAGCGGCAATCTCCGAGACCCGGCGGCAGTTCGCTGAGGAGTGGAGCGCGCCCAAGAACTTCCTGTCCTCGGAGTACGACTGGGAGCACCTCACCCAGGCCGGCAAGCAGTCCCTGCTCATGGCGTACTTCACCCAGGCTGGGAAGCACCTGGGTAAGCGGCGCGACAACCTCGTGGTGAGCAACACCAAGCCGAGCGACCTGCCCAGCGCGAACGTGCTCAACGGCGGCGCGGTGGGCGACATCACCCTGGACCTCATTTATGAGGGCCTGGAGCTTGCTATGTCGCTGAACCAGGACGGCCCGTACTACTGGCTGTTCCCGACCCAGCAGTTCTCGATTCTCGCCAACAAGGACTTCGGGCTCACGAAGTACAGCGACTCCGGGATGCCCGGTCTCCTGTCTAGTGACATGACGTTCAAGGTTGGGAACCTGACCATCGTCACCCACAACCGCGCGTACACCGATGGATCGACCTTCCGGTCGTCCATTCTTATCGGTCCCGGTGCGCTCCGTGCGGTGAAGATGAGCGAGACCTCCCGCGAGTGGCAGACCGAAGGCGGGCGCAACCTGTTCGCCGGTGCCGACGCCAAGATCAAGGCCGTACTGGCCCAGGATCGCGTTGTCACCATGAAGCACCCCATGAGCTAACCGGCTCGGAAGGAATCTGACATGGCAGAAGCAAAAGAAAGCAAGGCCAAGGCGGAACCGTTCGACGGGAAGCCTAAAGGCCAGCGGGTTGGGCCGACCCCGAAGCTCGTGGTTCGGTACTCGCCCGACAACGGCGAACGGCGCGAAGTGCTCCCGGACTCCTACGAGGGAGTTCACTGGGACGAGGCGCGGCGCTCCAAGTTCAAGAAGGGAGACGAGAAGTAGCATGCTGAAGTTCAGCACGTTTCTGGTTGCCCTGGTGATGCTCCTGGCATCGCCGGTGCAGGCGGGACAATCCACGGTGACGACCAACAAGATCGGAAAGGCCGCTCAGGTGGTCGTCTTGACCTCCTCGATTGCCACCAGCGGGCTTGATACCTGCCGGGTGGCCGTGGCCGACGCGGAGTACATCTTCTCCGGTGTGTTCGCGGCTGCGGACACGACTGCGGCGGACCTGTACTACCTGCTGCCGGTGGCGTTCGCGTTCGAGGGACAGACCAGCTCCGCGGGCGGTGCTGCGTCTACGGACTCGTTCCAGGTCGCAATTGACGTCAGCTATGACGGCGACAACTGGACGCAGGTAGCGGCTCTCGCTCCGGCGTCTACAGGGATGACCAACGCGGCCCCGAACTACGAGACCACGCTCAAGTTCCACAGTAACCAGGCGAAAGGACTCAAGACCAAGCCCGTGTGGGCGCGTTTGCGGTCTAAGAACCTGGGGGCGGGGACGGGCAAGGGCCGCATCGTGTTCACCTACCCGATCGAATAAATAGAACACCATCATGGCACTCTGCACCTCAGCCGATGTCACTGACCGCCTGGGTACGAGGTACGACGGCAACACCGCCCTCACGGCGGCGCACGTCACGGAGTACGTCGCTCGCGCAGGCGCATGGTTCCAGGGGTTCCCTGGGATCGGTGGCACCTTCACGCCGTTCAACCAGACAGGCGACACTCCCGCGACTCCCGGATTCATTCGGGAGATCGTAGCTACCAAAGCGTGGGGGTGGTGCCTGATTCAACTGGCCGGACGATCCGGGGGGACACAGGATGCAGAGGCGGGCGAGGAGCTCCTCGCCCGGGCTGATGCTATGGCTGCAACCCTCGTGGACAACCCGCACGCGGCACTACCCCGCGAGCAGGTGTCATCGGAAACACTAACCTTCGGCACGGCGGCCCAGCCGTGGAGCCTGCCGGAGAACTGGGCCTATGTCGGGCGGGGCTCTGCCTCGCCCGTCACGGCCACGGTGGGTGGCGTCAAGCTCCCACCGAACATCTTACGCGACTCCGTGCGCATCCTGTCCACGTCTACCAGTTCGGACTCTGGCGTGACCGGGGCGCAGCTTGCCGAGATGCCTAGGGGCTCCCTGTGGGATGTCGTGTGGAGCGAGCGCCGCGCAGCGTGGATATTCAAGGCGCGAGCCTCGGAGCTCTACGGGTCCGGGGCCGGCATCAATCTCGGGTACGAGTGGACGTACATACGCCGCACAGGCGAAACCATACGAACCGCCTCTGGGTTCAGTCATGAGTACGCCTGATGATTAAGTTCCGCGTAGATACGGCGTCATGGGAAAGCACCCGGCGAAGCCTGGAGGACAAGGCCAAGGCACTGGAGAATCTGCCCGCGAACCCCGGCAAGAACCCGCTAGCCCTTACGCTGCTGACGTACCGGAACGCGCTACGCAAGGAGCGCCGCCCCACGGTGAGCAGCTCGGGCGCTGTGGCGGGCGAGAAGTGGGCGGGGTATCCCTCGGCCTACGTCTCCCACATCCGCAAGAACGGCACCCGCGTTCCGGTGTGGCCGTTCCCGCGTGCGAAGGGCAAGGGCAAGACCCTGGGGCGCAAGAAGTCCAGCGCGGTGGCGTCCGGTGCGGGCTCGCGCTACAAGCCGAGCGACCGGCAAATGGGTGACCGCGCGGGCGGGTTCTGGTCCGACTGGATCACGCAGAAGCCGCAGATCACCGGCACCGGCAACCGGACGGCGCGCATCAGTAGCCCGTTCAAGTATTCCGCGGCGATCACGAAACGCCGCCCGGTGTGGGGCCGCGTGACGGAGCGGCTCGCCCGGCGTGCGCTGCGGTCGCACATGCTCGCCTACTACCGCAAGGTGCTGCACACCCCGAACGGACGGGGGGCGCGGTGAGCCAGTACACATGGAAAGCCGATACGCAGAGCTTCGCCGCGGACGTCGCGGTGAGCCTCAAGGCGTATCTCGTGGACACCACGAACCCAAACTCAGCCCTTGCGGACCTGGCTACCTATGTTGAGGGCGAGGTAGCCACCTGGCGCACCGACGACCCATCAACCAACCCGCCCGACCTGGGTGAGGGCATGTTCCCGGTCGTGACCGTGTGGTGCGGCGAAGCCGAGACGGACTTCGCCGGTCCCGGCTCCTACGGCGGGCGCTTCTCCGTTGTGTTGCGCGTGCACGAGGTCAACAACGACGGGATCGTGGGGATGCGCCGGGCGCGGAACATCGCGTTCTGCATCGCCTCGATGGTGCAACAGACGATGGACGACGACAGTGAAAGCGACTGGGCGTGTTGGTACGCCGAGGGGCGCGGAGAACCGCCCCATGCATCGGTCAGCCTCACCGAGTACGACCGGACAGATCCGAACTCAAACCGCGTGACCTATGAGGTCCGCATCACCTTCTTCCACACAGACCCCTAGGAGGGGATGACCAGATGCCGATTAGCAATCTCAAGGGCCACAGGCACAGCTTCTCGACGAGTTCGACGCTGCAAGACAGCACGACCGCCGAGTCGATGGTGTTCTCCTGGCCGCTCCTGTCGCCGCACGGCGCATCCCGCGTGATGACGGAGTTCTACGACGACATCGGGGAGGCCAACGACACTAACACCTGGTCAACCCAGAACCCCAAGCAACCCGCCCGGCGCGAGTGGACCAAGAGCCCCAGCTTTGTGCCGTTCGCGGAAGCAATCGCGTACTACACCCTTGCCGCGTGCGGGAGTGGGACCAGCGTGAGTTCGTCCCAGATCGGGGCTACTGGGATCTACCTACACACCCCAACCGTCCTGCGCACCTCACTGACCAAGGTCATCGCCTTTACCGCACAGGAGGACGAAATCGGCGGCACGGCAAACACGCTGAACCAGATCGTCCATAATGTGATGGTGGAGAGCGTGACCATCGCGGGCACGCGGGGCAATCCCCTCACCGTCACAGCCAATCTGCGCGGCGGCGGCAAGGTGGCTACCGCTGGCGGGGACGCGGGAACCAGCGCCCCGGCGCGATCCAAGGTACTTCGGCACAATCACTGCGCCCTCTTCTACAACCCCACGGCGGGCTACAACTCCACCAACGCCACGGCGGGTTTCGAGGCGTCGGCCCCAGCCACGGGAAGCAGCGCGCTCACCGCGTCCGGGCTGGTGGACCTGTCGTCCTACATGGCGGGCTTCTCCATCACCTTCGACAACCCTGTGGACGCTGGCCGGTCGTACAACGCGGGCTCCTCCGACTCGGACGGGGCCGCGATCATCGGTTCCAACGGTGACTACATCGAGGGTGGGCCGCAGTCAATCACGCTGGAAGTCACCTTCGACCACGAGGACACCACGGAAGCCCTCGCCATCCTCGCCGCTCAGACGGCGGGCACCCAGTGCGGGCTTGAGCTTTGGGCTCTGCATCCTGTGGACCAGGGCTCCGGCGCCAGCGCGTACACCGGGTTCAAGTTCACCCTGCCCGCTGCTGCGGCTCTCGCGTCGGATCAATCGGACGTATCCGATGATGTCGGAACCAAGAGCATCACCCACCGCTTCAAGGCTGAGTACACGACCAGCGGGTCACTAAACAGCATCGCCAAGATCCTTACCGCGAGCAAAATCTCGCAGACGTTGTGGGGCTAGGCGCATGAGCAAGAGCAAGCATCCAGACGGGCCGGTAGAGGCTGGCGGCACCATCGTTGGATGGTGCGAGGGCGGCGTGTTCACCGCGTGGAGCGGGTACGTGCCGGAAGTTCACGACCGATACCTTGAGGCGCTCGGCCTCAAGGGGGAGAGCAAGAAACGTGGAAGCAAGCGCAACGGTAAGCAAGACGATCCATGGCCAGACGCTGACGTTCAAGAGGCCGACTAGCTTCGCGCAGATCGCCAAGGTACGAGCGCGCTTCGAGTTCCTGAAAGGCAACTGGCACGCCTCCGAGATGTGGAAGCGGATTACCGATGTCCTCGACAACGACGCGCGGTACAGGGCCAAAGTGGAGGCCGCTGAGGACATTGACGAGGACTTGCAAGCCGAGTACGCGGAGATCATGGAGCAGTTCCGGCAGGTCGGGCGCGTGTCCGAGGCCGAGTACCAGATGCACCAGGAGTTCCGGGTGTGCGGCTTCGATGACGTAGCCGCGTGCCTTGAGGACCAGGCGAAGCGGTACCTGCTGTTCAGCGAGGACTCGTACCAGGCCATGATGGAGTTGCGCTATGAGCTATTCGGTCTTGGGCGAGCTGGAGCGGATGAGGAAGCATCAGAAGTGGGTGGAGCTTCGGGTGAAGGCGCTTCGGTCGAGAGCGTCGGACACCCAAGCGGAAGCGGACAACCCGCCACAGTATAAGGACTGCAAGCTATGCCCCTACAGAGCGTCGTGCAACACCCCGGAGGAGCGGCAGGAGATGTGCGCGGATTGTCCGTGGGCGGACCTGCCCGCAAGCCCGCCCGAGCGGTTCCTCTGGGTGTGGGAGTTGGCGCGTTTGCCGGCTGAGTGTGTGGACGCCAGGGAGTTGCGGTACGACGATGCGCGGGATCTGTGGAGCCTGCGGAGGGAGTTGAACCCCCTTGGCTGATGAAAAGATCAAGATAGAAGCCAGCCTAAACGACAAGGCTAGCGCTGGCTTCCGCAAGATGGCATCTAACATCGACAAAGACACTCAGAAGATGGCCAAGAGCTTTGCTATCGGCCAACTGGGCCTTGACGGGCTTCAGCAGTCCATGCGGACCCTCATCACCATAGGCACCCAAAGCATCCAGAACTCGCTGAAGCATGAGGAGGTCATGCGGAAGCTAGAGGTCACCACAGGCCGCACTGCCAAAGGACTTGACCAGTGGGCCGAGGCCATGCAGCGGTCGACGGGTGTGTCCTCTGACATGATCCTTGAGCAAGCGCGCATCACCCTGGGGATGGGTAAGTCGGAGGCATTTACGAAGCGAGCCCTGGAGGCGTCGATTGATTACGCCGCATTCATGGGGCGCGACTTTGTAGAGGTCCATAAGCAAGCGACACAAAGCCTCAGTGGAACAGCTAGAGAAATCGGATACATGATCCCGGAGCTAAAAACCGCCCGGCCTGAGGCGCTGCGCGCCGGGGAGGCATTCGATGCGATGGCGGGCCTCTCGGGTGGCATGGCTAGCTCGTCTACACAATCGCGAGAGGGCAAACTTCGTGTATTCAAGGAGTCAATCGAGGATGTGAAACAATCCTGGGGCGACCTGGCGTTGGTGGTGGCTGGAGGAAACAAGAGTATTGATGATGGCATCACCATGCTGGACACATACACGAGCCACATGGTGTTGCTCAAGGAAACGATCGGCGAGCTACCAAACCCCTTAGAGTTGACCATGAAGATGTTCGGGTTGGATGAGGTTGAGGAGAAACTTCAGAACGTCGAACGAATCATAAATGCCATGCGCGGCCTGAAAATCGGCGGCGCAGCCCTGTTTGATGACGACAGCAACAACCCAAACCGGGATGCGGCCCGCCTGAACGAGCGGCGTCGGCGCAACGCATCCGATATATATGAGCCGGGCGGGTACTACAACCCTCCCGACGCCGCCATGGGCGCCTACAAGGCTGAATTGGAGCGACGCAAGGAGGCCGAAAAGGCAGCCGCCGACGCTACGGAGCAATATGCCAAGGGCGTGCGCGGGCTTGCGGCGAGCTTCGAGGCCATGCGGGCGTTCGACTTCGGTGTGGGGTTTGGCCCCAACTTCAAGCAGCGGCCGAACCCAGGCTTTGACTACAAGAATCCGAACCGGGTGCGCGACGCAGAGTATGAGGCCTATCTCAAGGAAACGGGTCAATGGGTGGATGACTACCAGACCATGATGGATGACGCTATGGCGGGGACGACGGCGTCCGCGTTTGACTGGGCGTCCAGCTTCTCCAACGCGATCAACAGCGGCTTGCAGTCGTCGCTCCAAGGGACGAACCAGTGGGGCAATATGTTCACAAGCCTCATGAACTCGTTCATGTCTAACGCGCTCAACAAAGCTATGGCGCCGGGTGGTGCTCTGGCCGGACTTGGCGGGCTGGGCTCGTTCGGGCTTGGTGCGGCGTTCTCCATTGTTGGGGCTGGGGTGAACCTCCTCGGGCGGGAGCCCAAGTACGCCACCACGAACCGCCAGTGGCGCGAGGATGCGCGGATGCCGGGGTTTAGGCGCGAAATGGACCGCTACGAAAGCCGTCGCCGCGGGAGGTCATCGTAGTGGGTTGGAAGATCATGCCCGTCCATTGTGTTGCCCACCTGGCCCCCACCCTGTCAACGGGCACGGTGGAGACGGGGTACAGCAAGCACGCCGTGTCCACGTTGGACTTGACGCACATGATCCGCACGGATGCGACGTGCAAGTGGTGGTGGGACCGGGGCGCGTCGGCAACCCTGCTGGAAGTCAATGCCGCCGTGATCGTGGCGCACAACCTCAACAGCCGGGGCGGAACCCTGGAGATCTTTGCCGGGGCCGGGAGCAACCCAACCAGCAGCATCGGAAGCATTACCCCGAGCGCGACCGAGGATCAGAACGTGATGTTCACCATCACAGGATCCACGGCGCGCTACCTTGCCGCAACTGTCACTCATAGCTCGTCTCCGCTGTTCTTCGGCTGCGTATCCATTGGCCGGTACTTTGACCTCGGGAACAACCTCCACGGATTGCAGCGCGGCATGGGGATCACCCCCACCGGGAACCCGGCGCGAACCGTAACCGCCACGTTCGCCGCGGTGCCTATGGCTGACGCGGTGTCGATTGCCTACTACATGGGATCGGGCACGGCGTGGCGCATGATGTATAGCGGCCACACCCGAGAGGGGCTGTCAGGTGGGCGTCACCCCATCGCGCTAGCCGATACGGACGGCGTTGTGTACTGGGGGCCGGGGCAGGTCTCCATCACGGAGGACCGCCCGTCCTACGCAACGGTTGTTGTCACTGTAACCGACGCCGACGGCGTGTTCCCGCAGGTGTAGCCCGGCATGGCGACCGTATTCTCAAGCAACAAGGAAGCCGCAGAGGCCAGGACAAGCGATGGCTTTATCACAATGCACGTCACGTTGCCCGACCCGGACAACTTGACGCCCAACAGTGGCTTCTATGTGCGCCCGCTCACCATCTACCTGTGCAGCGCGGGCGCGACCACGTTCGTCAACGCATCCGGCTTGCGCCTCCATGCTCCCATTATCACCGGCTGGGGGCCTGCCTACAAGGAAGGCCGGGACGGGGTGTCCTTCTCCCAGATCCCGGACATTGTCGTGGAGTGCATGAACACGGTGATCAGCGGCATGGAGCCCTCATCCGGTATCGGCGGCTCGGTCGCCACGGTGACCGATGAGCCGGTAGCCGGGGAGCAGAGGCTCACGGACCTCCTCGCCACATACGAGATCAACGGCGCGTCCGTGGTGATCTATTGGGCCATGATCGAGGATGAACTGGCCGGGGCGTTCGACCTCACCGAAGTACCCATCTTTGAGGGTGTGGTGGACAACTTCTCGGCCACAATGGAAATGGTGACGTTCGACATTGTCATGGACACCCAGGGGCTGCGCTCCAAGGTGGGCCGTGACGTTGAGGCAACCCTGTTCGGGCGCGCCTCGTTCCAGGCCCCTGTGGTGTTCGGGAACTTCGACCACGACAACGGAGGGTATACCAAGACCGACGCGCTCAAAATGGGGGCGCGCGGCGCGCTGTGCCCGGCTATTCCGTGGAAGTGGGACGGGTCCACGGATGGCCTTTGGGATCTGATCTGGAACGACTTCGCCGGGCCGAATACGGGGTGGACCAACCAGCACGACTACGGAACGGGAGACGGCAAGCCGGGCTCCACGGATGACGTAGGCCTGTAACCGGCGGACGGGAACTACTTCACGATCCTGCAGGATGCGACGGCCCCGCCCGCACAAGGCCAGGTGTCGTGGATCGACAACTACACCAGCACCAACACCGAAGCCAAGCTCCAGATTCAGGACTACGTCGAGGGACACAGCTACATCCTGGCCTCATCCCTCGAGAGCGCCACCGCAGGCTTTATGCTCTCCGACCCGGAGCGCATGGTGGACCATGATCCCGAGACGTATGCGCTGTTTGACCACACGCTAGCGGCCGGGTCATACGCGAATTTCTACCTGCCCGATACGTCCGGGGTGGGGGTCATCGACGCCGACGCGGACAACGTCATCCAGGCGTTCATCGGGTGCTTTGCGGGCGGGGCCATGACGGCGGGGTTTGAACTCTACTTCGGCCTGTACCGCATCGGAACCGGGGCCGGGTGGATCGGGACACAAGGCACACTGACTACGACCGAACTCAACACCAACCTCGTATACAAGCAGACAGACAAGGGCGGCAGCGTGCCCCGGTCCCACCTGATCGCCACGAATGTAGGCGTGCAGCCCCTGGCTAGCTGGAACTGGTCGCACTCCGACAACAGCGGCAACGGCGGCACCGTGGTGTTTCGGATTCAGATTAAGACTCAAGGCACTGGCCCGACCGGGTTTGCCCTCAAGGGCGGCGGGTTCCGTGTGGTGTCCGCGGTCACGAAGCCCGGCAAGAACA
>CALJKZ010000674.1 GCA_937983085.1 uncultured Gemmatimonadales bacterium | reverse complement strand
CGAGGCCCGGGCACCGTTGAGGTCCAGACGCACCTCGTCCAGCGATCGCCCTCCCAGCTGATTCCGCCAGTAGCCCTCGCTGACCACCACCACGGCCGGCCCTCCCACCACATGGTCCGCCTCGATGGTGAGGCGTCCCTGGAGGGGAGTGACCCCGAAGACGGACCAGATCCCCTGGGACACCATGGCCACGTTGGCGGTGACGGGGTCGTCTCCTCCGATGACCGTCGTGGGGAAGGCGGTATAGGCGAACATCTCGTCGAAGGCGGTGCTCTGCTCCCTCCAGTCCACGAAGTTGAGCCACGCCGCCGACATCGACCCACCGTCCTGTCGGCGCTCGGTGATGTCCACCAGCTCCTCGGGGTCGGGATAGGGCAGGGACTCGAGGAGCACCCCGTCGACGACGGAGAACATGGCGGTGTTGGCGCCGATCCCCAGCGCGAGGGTCAGGATCGCGACGAGGGCGAATCCCGGGCTCCGTGCGATGGTGCGCAGTCCGTATCTGATGTCCTGAATGATGTCGTCCATGGCCTTCGTCCTCCTCACCGCCCGTTGATGACTCTTCGTGATCTCCACGCACTCGTCGGCCAGCTTCGGCCGGTCGCCGAGGAGGCGCATCGCCTCCGCCAGCGCTTCCTCTTCCACCCACCCCGCAGCCACCAGCTCGTCTGCCCGCATGCGTACATGGGCCTGCAACTCCCGCTCGACGTCGTCTCGAATCGTGGCCTTCGACAGGATCCGCCTGCGGTCCACGTTCCTCGATGCCTCCGCGCGCCGCGCCCGGTCCTCAGTCACGCGCTGCTCGCCGCTCCAAGGACCCGTGACATGGCCGAGACGTAGCGCTCCCACGTGTCGACCGCGGACGCGAGCTCCTTCTCGCCGTCGCGCGTCAGCCGGTAGAACTTGGCGTCCCTCCCGGTGTCCGAGACGCCCCATTCCGATTCGACGAAGCCGCGCTTCTCCAGGCGTCGAAGCGCCGGATACAGGGCCCCCTCATCGATGGACAGATCCTCACCGGTGGCATCCCGCACCCAGCGCGAGATCCCGTATCCGTGACGGGGTCCCGTTTCCAGGGTCTTCAGGATGACGATGTCGAGGGTGCCCTTGAGGAGCTCCAGAGACTGCCGGCTCATGACTTGATCCAGGGTTCGGGGTGGCGCCGCAGCTCCAGCGTGAACGCGACGGCACCCATACCTTAGGGTCACATCCCTAAGATTACAAGGTATAAGACCAGCAGGGGTGCTCGAAGGTTGGAACGGAAGCTCCCCCGCCCCGGAGCATCGAGCACCCATTGCGTCGAACGTCGTCGCATCCCATGTTCCCCTGAACATTTCAGGGCAACCCGCCGAGGCGGGCTTTTTTCGGCCCCTCTCCCCTCAACATTTCAGGTGACCATGACGAAGAAGCAGATGAGCCTCCTGCAGGGGACGCTCGACGTCCTGGTGCTCAAGGCCGTCGCCGGCGAATCGCGTCATGGGTACGGCGTGGCCGAGTGGATCCGGCAGACTACCGACGGGACCCTCGAGGTTGAGGATGGAGCCCTGTACACGTCGCTGCACCGAATGCACAAGCGCGGATGGCTCGACTCGGAGTGGGGTGTCTCGGAGAACAACCGGCGTGCGAAGTACTACGCCCTGACCGACGACGGACGGGCCGAATTGGAACGGGCCAAGGGGGAGTGGGCCCGCTACGCGGACGCCGTCTTCAAGGTGCTCGGCCGCGAGGCCGGGAGCTGACGTGCGCCTGCCTCGGGGAGTCCGTCGTCTGCTGCGTCTGGACGTGTTCACGTCCCGGGTGGAGCGGGAGATCGACGACGAGATCGACCACCATTTCGAGGAGGCGGTGCGCGCCTACCGAAGGGACGGGATGGGGGAGGAGGAGGCGCGGCGACGGGCCAGGATCCGTTTCGGAGACGAGCGGGCGTATCGGGCGGCACTGAAGGCCATCGATCATGGGAGGGTGAGGATGAGGGAGCGCAGCGAGCGATTGGACGCGTGGGGACGGACGTTGGCTTTCGTGTGGCGGGGTCTTCGACGTTCGCCCGGATTCACCGTCTCGGTGGTCTCCATCCTGGCCCTGGGCATCGGCGCCAACGCGGTGATGTTCGGCGTGGTCGACCGCCTGCTCCTGAGCCCTCCACAGCGCGTCGTGGCGGCCGACGACGTGAAGCTGCTCCGCGTGCGTCGCGTGGGCTTCAACGGCGACGTCTTCACCGGCAGCACGGTGACGTACCCGGACCTGCTGGATTTCGACGACGTCGGCGCCTTCGATGCCGTCGCCGGCTACACAGAGCCCATGGAGAAGACCCTCGGTCGAGGGCCCGGCGCCCGCCAGGTCCGTGCGGTCGAGGCCACGGCGTCCCTCTTCGCCCTCCTCGGTGTGGAGCCGTACCGGGGTCGCTTCTTCACCGCCGACGAGGACGCGGTGGGTGCACCCCCCACCGTGGTGCTTGCGCGTGAGTTCTGGGAACGGGAGATGGGGTCTGATCCCTCCGTCCTCGGCTCCACGCTGGACATCGACCAGGGAGCGTACACCGTCATCGGCATCGCCCCCGCCGGCTTCACCGGGCCTCAGCTGAGTCCGGTGGATCTCTGGGTCCCCGCCTCGGTTTCCAAGACCATCGAGAACGGTGGCGAGGCGCAGTGGAGGGACCACCGCGGTTGGTACTGGATCAAGGCGGTGGCGCGCCTCGCCCCGGGTACGAGCATCGAGGCAGCGGCAGCCGAGGCCACGGCGGCCCATCGAGGCGGTCGCGCGGAGATGATCGCCGAGGACCGCTACGACGAGGGCGCCCAGATCCTCGTCTCGTCCGTCATCGCGGCACGCGGGCCGACGGCGAGCAGCGAGTCCAGCGTGGCTCGATGGCTGGCCGGCGTATCCCTGGTCGTTCTGCTCATCGCCTGCTTCAACGTGGCGAATCTCCTCCTCGCCCGATCGTTGCGACGACGGCGGGAGACGGCCGTGCGCCTCACCCTGGGCGTCGGGCGCTGGCAGTTGGTCCGCGACTCCGTCGTGGAGAGTCTCGTTCTTGCCGGGCTCGGCGCGGTGGCCGCCGTCGCCGTGGGACGGTTCCTCGGCGACGCGGTGCATCAAGCGCTCCTGCCCGATGTAGCGTTCAACGACACGGGCCTGGGGGGTCGCCTGCTCGTCTTCACGCTCATGGCAACGTTGGCGGCGGGTCTCGTGACGGGTCTCATCCCCGCCCTCCAGTCGGCGCGAGGAGAGCCCGGAGAGGTCCTCCGAGCCGGAGCCCGGTCCGGCGCCGATGGGCGCTCGCGTTTCAGGGCACCCCTCCTGCTCGCCCAGGCCGCCCTGTCGGTGGTCCTCCTGGTGGGGGCCGGCCTCTTCGTCCAGAGCCTCGACCGGGCGCAGGAAGTGGATCTGGGCTACGACACCGACGGGCTGGTGGTCACGACCCTGGAATGGAACGAGACGCTGCCGGGCGATGTCCGCGCCCGGATCTACGGAGAGGTGCAGTCCACCGTCGGTCGGCTTCCCGACATCGCCTCCACCGCTCTCACCTACACGGTGCCCTTCCGCTCGAGCATAAGCCTCGGACAACCGCGCGTGCCCGGTCGAGACTCCATCCCGAAGCACCACAATGGGGGCCCGTACGTGAACAAGGTCGGCGCCGGCTACTTCGAGACCATGGCACTCACCATCGTCGAGGGGCGAGGCATCGAGGCCCAGGACGAGGCTTCCGGCGCTCCCCCCGTGGCGGTGCTGAGCGAGAGCATGGCACGAGCCATCTGGCCGGAGGAGAGCGCCGTCGGGCAGTGCCTCCTCTTCGACGATCTGGAGGACGGAACGTGCACGCAGGTGGTGGGCGTCGTCGAGAACCACCGCCGGCAGTCGCTGGTAGAAGACGATCACTTCCTCTACTACGTGAATCAGGGTCACCCGGCGTTTCAGGGTCCCCCCCAGGCCCTCATGGTCCGCGTCCGATCCGACGACGCCGCCATCGCCCTGAACCGGATCCGTGGCGAGGCGCGATCGGCGTCGAGCCAGATCCGCTTCGTCGCCGCAGATCCGCTGAATAGCTACGTCGAGCCCCAGCTTCGCTCGTGGCGGCTGGGTGCCTCCATGTTCACGGTGTTCGGGCTGCTGGCTCTCGTGGTAGCCGCGTGGGGGCTCTACAGCACTCTCGCCTTCGACGTGGCCCTTCGGCGTCACGAGATCGGCGTGCGGTCGGCCCTGGGTGCCGACCGGAACAGGATCGTGGGCATGATCCTACGGCAGGCGCTAGTCCTGGCCGGCGTCGGCATCGGGATCGGTCTCGTCATCGCCGCGGCGCTGGCAGGGTACGTCGAGCCCCTGCTCTTCCGCGTCTCGGGGCGGGATCCGCTGACCTACGCCATGGTCTCCGCCACCCTGCTGGCGGCGGCGATGGTGGCGGGCGTGCTTCCCGCGAGACGAGCGACGCGCGTCGATCCACGGGAGGCTCTGCAGGCGGACTGAGGAGCAAGGGTCGGGACCGAGGACACCCGGCCCTCCCGCTGAGGCGAAAAGCCGTAATCTTACAGGCCCGGCGAAAGCCCCGGGGCTTCAACGCGCTCGCCTGTAGATACGCACCATGATCAAGATCCAGAACCGGCCGGACATCGCCGAGGCCGACGTCCTCCAGGGCGTGCGGGAGCACTACGGCATGGAGGGGCGGCTGACTCCGCTGCCTGGGGATCGGGACCTGAACTTCCTCTTCGAGAGCGCCGAGGGGGAGCGGTGGGTGGTGAAGGTCAGCACCCCCGACGAGTCCGACGAGATTCTGGAGATCGAAGCGGACCTGGTGGAGCACCTCCATCGGGCCACCGACGGCTTCGCACCCACGGTGCTCCGCTCCACCGACGACCGGCGCATCGTGAAGCACACCGACGGTCGTGGGCAGGAGCACCGGCTCCGTGTGGTCCAGTACCTGGAGGGCGGCCTACTCGCCGAGGCCCGCCCGCGGTCGCTGGACCTTCTCCATGACCTGGGCGTCCGTTTGGCCCAGCTCGACAGTGCCCTGGGTGCCTACCCCGACCACCCCCCGGCTCGCATGGATCTGGACTGGGCCCTCGGTCGCTCGGGTCTCGTGATGGAGCGCTGCTTCGAACTCTTCCACGGTGAGGAGTTGCGGCTGATCCAGGCGATCCACGAGGAGTGGATTCGGCGCGAGCCCGACTTCCTGGGCCTCGGCTCCCAGGTCATCCACGGCGACGTCAACGACTACAACGTGCTCGTATCGGCGCCGGGCCAGGGACCCCGTCGTGTGACCGGCATCATCGATCTCGGCGACGCCCACTCGGCTCCGAGGGTCTTCGACCTGGGCATCACCATCGCCTACGCCATTCTCGGGACGGACGACCCGCTCATGTCGGCCGCCGCCGTGGTGAGGGGATTCCACGAGCGGACGCCGCTGAGCGTGGACGAAATCGACGTCGTCTACGCGCTTGCCCGGGCACGGCTGGGGGCGAGCGTGAGCATCTCGGCGTGGAAGCGCCATCAGATGGAGCAGGTCGACGAGTACGCCACCGTCACCGAGCAGCCGGCCTGGGACATGATCCGCACCCTCGACCGGATCCCCGTGGCCTTCGCGGAGGGTGTCCTGCGTGATGCCGCCGGGCTTCCGGCAAGCCGCACGTCCCGACACCTGGTGACGTGGCTGGGGGAGCAGAAGGTCGAGCCCGTCATGGAGCTTCCCGACGCCGACGACGCCACGTGCGTCCTGGACCTGAGCGTGGCCAGCCCTCTCCTGCACGGACGGGACACCGCGGACACGCAGGCGTTCACCCGTCGCGTGTTTCGTGAGATGGAGGACCGGGGCGCGGAAGTCGGAATCGGGCGGTATCTGGAGCCGCGGGCCTTCTACCTCACCGACACCTTCGCCGGACGGGAGGGCGACCCCAGGGAGCGTCGGACCATCCATCTCGGCATCGACCTCTTCGACCAGGCCGGGGCGGAGGTCAGGGCGCCGCTCAAGGCGAGGGTGAAGTCGGTTCAGGACAACGGGGAGGGGCTCGACTACGGACCCACGGTGATCCTCGAGCACGACGGACCGGCCGGTCCGTTCTGGACGCTGTACGGACACCTGGAGCGGGCGTCCGTCGCGGATCTCGAGGTGGGCGCCGAAGTGGCGGCGGGCGACGTCATCGCGCGCATCGGTCCCTACCCGGAGAACGGCGACTGGCCGCCGCATCTCCACTTCCAGATCATGACGGATCTGTTGGATCGGGAGGGCGAGTTCCCCGGGGTGGCGTTGCCCCGGGAGCGCGCCATCTGGTCGTCGTTCTCACCCGACCCCAACCTGCTCCTGCGCCTGCCCGGAGAGACCACATTCACCGAGTCGGCCGACCTCGGACCGCGCAGGGAAGCAGCCTTCGGCGCCAACCTGAGCCTTTCGTACGATGCGCCACTCCACATCGTGAGGGGCATCGACACCCACCTCTACGACGAGCTCGGACGCGGCTACCTGGACTGCATCAACAACGTGGCCCACGTCGGTCACGAGCGCAGGGAGGTGGTGGAGGCCGGACGTCGGCAGATGGGCGTCCTCAACACCAACACCCGCTATCTCCACGAATCGGTCCTCGAGTATGCCGAGCGCCTGGGAGCCCTCCTCCCCGATCCGCTCTCGGTGTGCTTCTTCGTGAACTCGGGGTCGGAGGCCAACGA
Source organism: uncultured Gemmatimonadales bacterium (assembly GCA_937983085.1). Lineage (GTDB taxonomy): Bacteria > Gemmatimonadota > Gemmatimonadetes > Longimicrobiales > Gaopeijiaceae > UBA2589. The sequence continues at coordinate 17,630 of CALJKZ010000674.1, read as the reverse complement.
GTTGGCGCTTCGCCTCGCCCGGGCCCACACGGGCGGTACCGGCGTCGTCGCCATCGAGTCGGGCTACCACGGCCACTCGCAGGCCCTCATCGACGTCAGCCACTACAAGCACGCACGGCGAGGAGGCACGGGAGCGCCCCGCTGGGTCCGGACGACCCCCCTGCCCGACGACTACAGGGGCCTGTACGGACGCAGCGAATCGGGCCGCGCAGAACGGTACGCCGGCCACGTCCGCGACGCGTTCGCCAGCCTCGGCACCGACGGGCATCCGCCGGCGGCCTTCATCGCGGAGGCCATCCTCTCCTGCGCCGGTCAGATCGAGCCGCCCCCCGGGTACCTCAAGGCGGCCTTCCGCAACGCCAGAGCGGCGGGCGCCGTGTGCATCGCCGACGAGGTCCAGATCGGCTTCGGCCGGGTGGGCTCCCACATGTGGGGCTTCCAGTCGGGGGAGGCGACGCCGGACATCGTCACCCTGGGCAAGCCCATGGGGAACGGCCATCCCATCGGTGCGGTGGTCACCACGCCCGAGATCGCTGCGTCGTTCGACAACGGGATGGAGTTCTTCAGCACCTTCGGCGGCAACCCCGTCTCGGCGGCCATCGGTCTCGCGGTCCTCGACGTCATCAAGGCCGATCAGCTCAGGGAGCACGCGGCCGTCGTCGGAGGCACCCTCAAGGCCGGCCTCGCCGGTCTCGCCATGCACCACGACTGCATCGGCGACGTTCGCGGACGGGGCCTCTTCCTCGGCATCGAGCTGGTGTCGAATCGCGCGGCGAAAACCCCCTCGGCCGAGATCGCCCACTACGTCGTGAACCGCGCCAAGGAGCTGGGCGTCCTCCTCAGCGCCGACGGTCCGGCCCACAACGTCTTGAAGATCAAGCCGCCCATGACCTTCTCCCAGCAGGACGGAGAGCGTCTGGTGGAGACGCTGGATCGGGTGCTGGGCGAGGATGCGGTGAAGGCCTTCGCGACGTCGTAGGCCGCTTTCACGACCTCCTGGCCGGACCGTCACCCTGTCCTGGTCAGCCTTCTCTTGGCCCCGTCGACTTGCACTAGTGTCACCGTGACACTACTGTGGATCCATCTAGTGTCACGGTGACACTAGTGGGTCCACTCCGCACGAGAGACAGCCGTGAGCGCCTTCGACGTCGAATCGTTTCTACCGCTGCACCCCAACAGCTTCCGGATCCTGGTGGCGCTGCGGGAGGAGGAGCAGCACGGGTACGCCTTGGTGAAGGCCCTGGAGGCAGACCCGGGCGTCTCGGGCTCCATCATGCCCGCGAACCTGTATCGACGCATCCGCACGTTGCACGAACAGGGGCTCATCGAGGAGACCGACGAGCGCCCCGACCCGGCGATCGACGACCAGCGGCGGCGGTACTTCACGGTCACAGCGCTGGGTGAAGCGGTGGCCCGGGCGGAGGCGATGCGGCTGAAGAGTCTCGTCGATCAGGCAGCCGATCTCCTCACGCCACGGGCCTGAGTCGATGGACCCGACCCTCGCACGCGTCTACGCCTGGGCGCTCCTGCTCCTCCCGGGAGATCTGAGGGCGGAGTACGGGCGGGACATGACGCGGCTCTTCGAGGACCGGCTGCGCGAGGCGAGGGCTGAAGGGAAGGCCGCCCGCACGGCGTTGGCAGCGTATGCCGATGTCGTCTGGCAGGCCGTGTTGGAATGGATCGAACGTGGCCGCGCGGCGGCCGGACACATGGCACGGGAGACGATGACGATGGACGGGTGGATGAACGACATGAAGTTCGGCGTGCGAACGCTGCTGCGACGACCCGCCTTCACGGCGGCGGCCATCATCACGCTGGCACTCGGGATCGGGGCCACCGTGTCCATGTTCACCGTGGTCAACGGCGTGCTACTCCAGCCCCTTCCGTATCCCGACTCCGACGCCCTCTTCGAGGTGGTCCCGGTCTTCACCCTCCGAGGCACGAGGAATCAGACCGTGGACCACCCGGACGTCCGCGCCTTCCAGGAGGAGGTCGACGGGGTGCTCCTCGCCGGGTACTCCGCCTCGAATCCGACGCTGACGGGTCTTGGGCAGCCCGAGGTGATCTCCGGCGCGCGCGTCACCGACGGTCTCATGGAGGTCCTGGGCACCGCGCCGGCCATGGGGCGGGACCTGAACCGTGCCGACGACGTGCCGGACGGTCCCCGGGTCGCCGTGGTGTCCCACGGATTCTGGACCGAGCGACTCGGTAGGGACCCGGACGTGCTCGGTCGGGCCATCACCCTGAGTGGGGAGCCGTGGGAGATCGTGGGTGTCGCCCCGGAGGGCTTCGGCTTCCCGAGTCAGTCCGAGGTGTGGCTGCCCCGACGGCACAATCCCGAGGACTGCGGCCACGGATGCCGGATCCTGAGGACCATCGGTCGCATTCAGCCGGGGTCATCCCTCGAGGTGGCGGAGGCGGGCTTCGTGCGCGCCGGTGAAGGCCTCGCGGAAGTCGATCCCGACGCCCACCAGTACGAGACCTTCGAGTTGAGGCGCCTCATCGATTCCCAGGTCGCGGAGGTACGCCTGGGCTTGTGGGTGCTGCTCGGAGCCGTGGTCATGGTGCTCCTCATCGCGTGCGCCAACGTGGCCAACCTGATGCTGGTCCGGGCCGGTGGCCGCCGAGGTGAGGTGGCGCTTCGCTCGACGCTGGGTGCGAGCCGGACGCGTATCGCACGACAGCTTCTCACCGAGAGCCTCCTCCTCGCGGTCCTCGCCGGAACGGTGGGACTCGCCCTCGCCTTCTGGGGCACGCAGGTCCTGCTGGCCATGGCGCCCGACGCACTGCCTCGCGTCGACGAGATCGGGATGGACGCCACCGTCATGGGCTTCACCGTGCTCACCGTCTTCGCGGTGACGGTGCTCTTCGGACTCTTGCCGGCCCGGGAGCTCTCCTCGGTCTCCCTCTCGGAAGGCCTGGGTAGCGGACAGCGGACCAGCGGCTCCCGCGGGGCGGGCCGGTTCCGTTCGTTGCTGCTCGTGGGTGAGGTCGCCCTCTCGCTCTTCCTCCTCCTCGGAGCCGGCCTCATGCTCCGGACCCTCTCCGAGGCCCGGGCGGTGGACCTCGGATTCCGGTCCGACGGCGTCGAGCGCTTCCGCGTGTCGGCCCCCGACAGCCGCTACGACTCCTTGGGCGTGGCCCGCTTCTACGAAGAGCTGGAGATGGCGCTGAACGCACGACCCGAGATCCAGGCGGCCGGCATGGGGTTCGGCATTCGGCTGGCGTCGGGCAACAACAGCGCCGCGTTCGCGCTTGTGGACCGCCCTGAGCCCGCCGCGGCGGACCGGTCGTCGGTGCCCATCCGTCTCGTGACGCCGGGCTATCTCGAGGCGGCCGGCCTCACGCTACTCCAAGGCCGCTGGCTCGAGCCTGCCGACCGTCGGGACAACCGACCTGTCGCAGTGGTGAACCAAGCGTTCGTGGATCGCTACTTCCCCCCTGGTGAGCCGTTGGGTACGGAGCTGGACAGCGACGTCTCGTGGGGCTTCGCCGGCGACCCGTCACGCACCATCGTCGGCGTCGTGGGGAGCGTCCGCAGGCTCAGCCCCATGGAGGAGCCGGAGCCGGCCATCTACATCCCCAACGCCCAGTTCGCCGCCAACTCCCAATACGCCGTCCTGCACCTGGCTCCCGGGGTCGAGTCGGCCATGCCGGCTGCCCGCGAGGTGCTGGCCTCCCTGGACGCGGACCTCGCCGTCACGGACGTCCATCGCCTGGAGGACCGGGTTCACGAGGTCCTGGCGCCGACGCGCTTCTACCTCACCCTGCTCGGTGTCTTTTCCGTTCTGGCCATCGTGCTGGCTGCCGTCGGGCTGTACAGCGTGGTCGCCTATCTGGTGACGAGACAGACCCGGGAGATCGGGATCCGCATCGCTCTGGGGGCGAGCTCGGACGACGTCATGCGCCTGGTGCTCCGGCAGGGAGCCCAGCCGGCCATCGCGGGCATCGTGGTGGGTCTGGTGGCGTCCCTCGCCGGGGCGAGGGTTCTGCAAAGCCTGCTCTTCGGCGTCTCTCCCTACGACCCGCTGACGGTGGCGTCGGTCACCGTGCTCCTGGCCGTCGTGGCGGCGGCGGCGACGCTCATGCCGGCGCGCAGGGCATCGCGGATTCCGCCGGCGTCGGCGCTGCGCCAGGAGTAGGCCGAGGGGGGGCGGTGGAGCCCACCGATCCCACCACCTTCGCCACCGTTCCCGTCCTTCTCATGGCCGTTGGATTCGCGGCGAGTCTCCTTCCGGCGCGGCGCGCCACCCGCATCGCTCCGACGGAGGCGTTGAGGGAGGAGTAGCGCAACGGTGGGACGGGGAGAGCGGGGGCTTTGACAAACGAGTACGTCGCGGGAATGATGCGGAAGACTCGATGGTCGCAGCCCCCCCGATGGAGGAATGATCATGGGCCGGCACTCGATGGCCCCTCTCCTGGCTCTCTTCGCCTCATCGTTGCTGGTTGCTCCCCACGCGGTTGACGCTCAGCAGGGCGTTCGCGTGAACGGGATGGCGGTGACCCAGGACGACTTCGTCCGCGAGATGGGAAAGTTCGGTCTTCCCATGACCGTCCAGGTGCCCGACGGAGCGTACTGGTACGACCCGATCTCGGGCTTGTGGGGCATGCATGGCGGACCGACCATGGGCCAGATGCCACCCGGAATGGAACTCGGCGGACCCCTCCAGGCCGACGCGTCCGGCGGCGCCGGGACGCAGATCTTCATCAACGGACGGGAACTCCACCTCACCGAGGTGCTCTACCTCCAGCAGTTGGCGGGCTACACGATGCCGGGCAGGTACTGGATGAACGCACTGGGCGTGGGAGGGTTCGAGGGCGGTCCGGCGTTCTTCAATCTCGCCGCGCTGGCCCAGCAGCAGGCGGGAGGATCGAGCTACACGCGGCGCGGGCTCTTCGGGAGCATGGGCAGCGACGGAAACTGCTCGTACTACATGACGCCCGGTGGTTCGAGCGTCATGACCGGACGCTGCTGACGGCCCATCAGGACTGGGAAGCTCCTCGATCCACGACTTCGGCTTTCGCCAGGGCGTTGATGTCGCCGTTGTCCAGGAAGGTCTTCGGTGCCCCGTCCCGGGCGGCCCGGATGAGGGCGAGTCCCAAACGCTCTGTGGTGGTGACGTGCCGGGGAGCGACACGGTCGAGAAGGGGAAAGAGGGGGCCCGCCACGGCATACGCCACGTTGTAGAGGGTCGTGCGTGAGGTGACGCCTCTCATGGGCTGAATGAAACCCGGCCGAAATATCCACGTTGGTCCGCCGCCCCGCGCCAGCAGATCCTGCGCCAGCCCGCCCCGGACGCGAGCCCACATCATTCGGCTCTTCTGTTCCGGGTCCGATCCCGCGGCAGAGATGTAGCAGAACGTGGCGCCGGGGCGTACAGACCAGAGGGCATCGGCAGCGGCCAGGGTGAAGTCACGGGTGACCCGCCGGTACGACTCCTCGGACATCCCGGCCGCGGAGACACCCAAGCAGAACAGGCAGGCGTCGCAGTCTGCGAAGCGCTCTATCGTCGACGAGTAGTCGAGGAAGTCGTCGTGTTCGATCTCGTCGAGCTTCGGGTGCGTCACACCGGTTGGACGCCGACCGACGGAAAGCACACCGGTGACGTCGTCGTGGTCCATGCACTCGAGGAGCGCGCCGCTGCCGATCATGCCCGTGGCACCGAAGAGAAGGACCTTCACCGGACGGGACCTTCGAAAGCCACCCACAACGACGCGACCTCGTTGCGAGTGCGTCCGAAGTCTTCGGGACGAAGGTCGATGATACTCCGGGACATACCCGCACCGATCATGAACGAACCCCTCTCTTCATTGGTGAAGCGAAGGCCTACGTCCCCCCGTACACCCACGTCCCACCACCGGATGGGGTCCCAGTTCAGGGGGTCTTCCTCGTATCGGCCGCATCCCTCGTCCACCAGCCCGATCACCGTGCGGGCGCTTCTAGAGCAATGGACGCGAAGGCCCACATAAGGCCCGCCCGAAAAGAAAAGACCGGAGCCCCGAGCCGGAAGGGTGACGGTGAACGGGATGTCCAGCCACTCGGCATGGATGGTCGGGCCCGTCACCTCGAAGCCTTTGGGGACCAGGTGAGCGGCTACGTCCATCTTCACCGGGCCCCGGTACCCGAGGTGCTTCGTGACCCAGAGCGTGAAGTGCCGCCGCGGCGAATTGCCCTGCCACCCTCCGTTGGTCTCGGACGTCACCATGTTGGACCAGGTGGTGCCCAGACCCCACCCGGTGACCAGCTGCGCGCGGACGGGATCAGCCGTCAAGAGGGCCGCGCCGACCATCAAGAACGTTCGTCCGACACCGGGCCTCCGCCGGGGCATCGTTTGCATGGGCAGGGTCACCACGTTCCTACATCCAACTCGGATCCCAGTACGGACCCACCAGGGCCCCGACACCCCAAGCCACGAGAAACAGCACGACGCCCGAGATGGGGACGACCCAGAGGAGCACGACCTTATGCTCCCTCCAGACGCGCAGACCCGTGCTCAGCGCCACGAGCAGACAGAGCAGGGCGAGCAGCCAGCCACCGAACAGGACGTTCAGCGCGTCGTCCAGATTGTCCCACCCCGGCACGGCTGCCCCAACCCGACCGGCGAGGACCGGCGAAAGCACGGCCACGATCAGGCCGACCAGGAGCGAGATCCAGGAAGCCCGAAACACCTTCGATGTCGTCTGCATGGATCCCGCTCCTCGAGTCACACCGGGTCCTGACGCCTCCACCGAAGATGTAGCTTGTGGACTTCGTTCGGCCACCATGACGAAGTCGCCCATGCCCATCGACACCCACATCCGGTTCCCCGGATCGACGCGCGGCGTGACGCTGGAAGGGACCCTGACCCTACCCGACCGGGACGCCCCTTCGACGGTCGTGCTCCTCCTCTCGGGCTCGGGTCCCCAGGACCGGGATCAAACCGTCGCCGGCCAGGCCACGTTCAGGGCCCTTCGATTCCGTCTCGCCGAAGCCGGTCACGCTGCGGCATCGTGGGACGATCGCGGGGTGGGAGGCAGCACGGGTGGCCTCCAGGAGTCCACGTCCGACGAGCTGGTGGCGGACGTCCGCTGCTGCCTCGAGTATCTCCGCGCGCACCTCTCTCCCCTTCCGCGCGTCGTCCTGCTCGGTCACAGTCAGGGCGCCCTAATTGCTGCCCGGGCCACCGTAGAGAACGCCGGGGTCGTCCGCGGTCTCGCGCTCATAGCAGGCGCAGGGCGGCCGGGACTCGACGTTCTCGTCGACCAGCACCGCAGGATCTGCCAAGCCGAGGGGTGGACCGACGAAGAGGCCGAGGGACTCCTGGCCTTCAAGCTCCGGTGCTTCCGCGTCCTCGAGACCTATCCGGAGCGCCTCGACGCCGACCAGCGGACGAAGCTCGAAGCCGCGCTCGAGGACATCGCGGTGGACCACTTCGGCGTGGGGGGCCCCGTGGCCGAGATCGTCGAGGACCTTCTGGAGTGGGAGTGGCGGTTCATCCTCCGGATGGCTCCCGCGGAGATACTCGCGGCCGTCCCGGTCCCTACGTGCCTGTGCATCGGGAGCAAGGACACCCAGGTGAATCCGCGGAAAGACCTGGACGGCGCACTGCACGCACTGCGGTCAGGGCGGTGCCCCCGCATCGACGTCCTCGACGCGCCGGGGCTGAACCACCTCTTCCAGCGAGCGGGGACGGGAGGCCTAGACGAGTACGAGGATCTCGGTGAGCCCTTCGACCCACTGGTCACGGATCAGCTGGCTGCCTGGCTCGCGCGCATTGTCGAGTAGGCGCGGGTCGCCGAACGGCGTCCGCCCTCCGAGTCCGTCCCACCCTTCGGGTCGACCCGACCCTCGAAGCCGACCCGCCCGACCCCCGAGAGGGAGGCCGGGCGGACCGTTGGAGTCGTTCTAGCCGTCGGTGACCATACGGCTCAACCGCTCGAGCCGGCTCTTGTGCTGCTCGAGCTCGGTGACCAGCTGCTCGAGCCGCTCGTACATGTCCACGGCGGGCTCCTGATCGGCGCTGATGCTGTTCCGATACAGGTAGTTGAACTGATCGCGCAGCATGGGCTGCGGATAGCTCGAAATGGTGTCGTCGGTGAGGAGGGCGCGCTCGATCTCCTCGAGCTGACGCTCCACGTCCGTGCCCTCCGACACGCGCTCCTGGACGCCCCTCAGCCGCTCGATGGTCTGATCCGCGTCCTCGATGGCCGCCTGGATCTCGAGGGCGAGATCGAACTGGGCCTGAAGGTCGGCCACCGTGATGCCGTCGGCGGCCACCCGCGGATCCATCAGCACGTTGAACGACCGTTCGTGCCGAGTGCCGTCGACGGTGAGCCTCGCGGTGTAGCGCCCGGGCACGACCATGGGGCCGCCACGCGCCGCGCCGCCGGGACCGGGGACGGTGAGGTCCCACACGAACCGGTTGTGTCCTGCCTTCGTGCCCGGCGAAGGCGCGCCGCGGGTCTGGAAGAACGGTGCACGCATCTCCTGGGCACGCTCCGTGGTGATCCCGGGCCCCTCGCTCTCGTACAGTCGGATCATCTCGCCCGACGCATCGTGAATGCTCAGCTCCACCGACCGGACGCTGGCGGGAAGCATGTAGTCGAGCATGGCGCCTACCGGCGAGTACTCGGGCTCTTCGGGACCGGCCTGGACGAATCCGCCGAAGCCACCGCCCCGGAGCCGGTAGGCATCCTCGGGCTCGAAGAAGTAGGCGTCTTCCGCCATGGCGGCGGCCGCCTGACGAAGCGGCGACAGGTTGTCCATGATCCAGAAGCCCCGACCCATGGTCGAGAGCACCAGGTCGCCCTGGTGCACCTTGATGTCGGTGATGGGCGTGCGGGGGAGATCGTACTGGAACTTCTCCCACGTCGTACCGTCGTCCATCGACACGTACATCCCGAACTCGGTACCGGCGAAGAGGAGGCCCTCACGCTCGGTGTCCTCGCGGATGACGCGCGTGGCGTGGTGCGAAGGCATGCCGTTGTGCCCCGGGGTCAGGAGCGTCCAGCTCTGCCCGAAGTCCTCCGTCTTGTAGATGAAGGGCGTGAGGTCGCCGAGGAGCGTGCGGTAGTAGGCGAAGTACGCCTTGCCCGCCCGGTGGGGCGACGGGTCGATGGTCTGGACCCGACCCTCCGGCGCCATGTCCGGGGGCGTGACGTCGGTCCACGTTCGCCCACCATCGCGGGTGACCTGGACGAGTCCGTCGTTGGAGCCGGCCCAGATGACGCCGGCCTGAACCGGTGACTCCTCGATGGCGTACAGGACCGAGTAGTGCTCCTCGCCTGTGATGTCGCGGGTGATGGGACCGCCCGACACGGTCTGTCGCTCGGGTCGGAACGCGGTGAGGTCCGGTGAGATCTGCTCCCAGGTCACGCCTTCGTCGGTGGTCTTGTGGACGAACTGCGACCCGTGGTAGACCGTGCTGGCGTCGTGGGGTGAGACCTCGATGGGCACCACCCGCTGGAAGCGGTAGTTCAGGTCCGCCGGATTGGCGCCATAGAGGTTCTGGAAGCCGACGTAGTACTGCTTCTCCTGGCCGGTGTCCTGGTTGTATCGGCCGAAGCGTCCCTTGCAGTTGGCATACACGATGGCGGCGTCGCCGGGCTTGGGCACGACAGGGCCCGTTTCACATCCGCCCACGGCCTCCCAGTTGCCGGTGTGGCCACCTGCAGAACCGGTAGCCGGCGGGTTGCTCGGTACACGGATGGTGCTGTTGTCCTGCTGACCGGCGTAGAGCCAGTACGGGAAGCGATCATCCACGTCGACCTGGTACAGCTCGGCGGTGGGCTGGTTGTACTGCGACGACCAGGTCGCCCCGCCGTCCAGGGTGACGTTGGCGCCGCCGTCGTTGGACTGGACCTGCACCATGGGGTTGGTGGGGTTGATCCAGCGGTCGTGGTTGTCGCCGTGGGGCGTTGGCACGCGCTCGAAGGTCTGACCGCCGTCGAAGGACTCGTACGAGCCCTCGTTCTCCACGTAGACATGGTCGCCGTCGGTGGGGTCGGCGACGACGTTGGTGTAGTAGAACGGCCGGTTCATGAGACCCCGCTGGTTGCTCACCAGCGACCACGTCTCGCCGTAGTCGTCGGAGCGGTACAGCCCCTCCAGCGGATCGGTGGTCTCCACCAGGGCATACACGCGGTTCGGCATGTCGGCGGAGACCGAAAGGTCGATCTTCCCGATGAGTCCGGTGGGAAGTCCATCACGGACGATCCGCCACGTGCTCCCGCCGTCGGTGGACTTCCAGATGCCGTCCTCCTCGGCGCCGGCTTCCATGCCCGAGATGATGGTCCACGGCTGACGCTGTCCGCGCCACATGGCGGCATAGATCTCGTCGGGGTTCGCCGGATTGATCTCGAGGTCGATGGCGCCCACCGAATCCGACGTGAAGAGCACCTGCTCCCACGTGCGCCCGGCGTTCGTCGTCTTGTACACCCCCCGCTCCATCGTCTTCGCCCACGGGTTGCCCAGGGCCGCGACCCACGCGATGTCCGCGTTCTCGGGATGGACCTCGACGGCGCCGAGCTGACCCATCTCCACGAGCCCGCGACGCTCCCACGTCTCACCGGCATCGTCGGAGTAGTAGAGACCCCGCCCGGTGATGACGTTGGACCGGATGCCATCCGAGCCGGTGCCCACGTAGACGACGTCGGGGTCCGACGGCGCTACCCGAATCGAGCCGATGGAGCCCGTCTCGAAGAAGCCGTCGGAGATGGGATGCCAGGTGTTGCCGTAGTCGTCCGTCTTGAAGACGCCGCCACCGGTCCCGCCCATGTAGAAGGTGAAGGGGTGGGCGGCGTGACCGGCGACCGCCGTGACCCGGCCGCCGCGAGACGGTCCGACGTAGCGGTAGTCCATGTCGGAGAAGGCGCGTTCGACCCGGGACATGTCCTCCTGGGCAGCCAACTCGCCGGATGCCGGATTCAGGGAAGGAGACAGGGCGAACGCCGAGGCCAGCGTGAAGGCCGCGGCGGTGAGACCGCCGGACCAGGCAAACGTCGTACGACTCATGGATACCGACTCCTGACGAACCATTCTGTGAACGGGCGTGCCCTCAGCCCGGAAGAACCCTCAATCTACAGACACGCCAGCCCGCCGGCTCGCTGACCCCCTTGCCCGTGAATCCTCTATCGATAGAGATTCGTATAGATACGAAATCGTACACATAGGACGCCGCATGAGCCCGCTGACGAAACTGAAGCCCCACTGGTTCCACATTCTTCTCGCTGTGGCCGAGCGCGACCTCCATGGGACGGCCATCATGGAGGACGTCTATGAGCGGACCGAGCGACGGCTGAAGCTCTGGCCCGGAAAACTCTACGGCGCCCTCCGTGACATGGAGGACGCAGGCCTCGTCCGAGAGGTGGATCCGCCGGCCGACGCGCCGACGGAGGGGGGCAAGCGGCGCTTCTACGCCATCACGGCCCAGGGCAGACAAGCGCTTCACGAAGAGGCGCAGCGCCTGGCGGTGCTCGTTCGAGCCGCGCAGGCCGCGGTCGACGGAGGCGCCTGACCGCATGACCTCGCCCCGCGCGCGTCGGGCCTACCTGCTGCTGCTCCTCCTGTACCCACGGCACCACCGGGACCGGTACGGCGAGGAGATGGAGGAGGCGCTTCTTTCGCTCCTCGCATTGGAGCGGCGACGGCGCGGCGTGTGGGGAGTTTTTCGAGTGTGGGGCGGGGCGGTGGTGGACGCGTGCACGGGCGGATGGTCCGCTCGCGCCGAAGGGAGACGGGCACGACGACGGGAGAGAGGAGACCTCATGGACACCATTCGCGCAGACCTGACGTACGCCGTCCGTTCCCTCAAGCGGAGGCCGGTCTTCGCCCTCGCGGCGGTGCTGACCATCGGTCTGGGGATCGGGGCGAACGCAGCGGTCTTCACCGTCGTCGACGGCTTCATGCTCACGCCCCTGCCGTACGAGGAGCCCGAGGAGCTCATCGCCATCTGGGCCGCCAACCCCGAGCTGGGATGGTCGGGCACGGACGTGAGCCACGCCGATGCACTGGACTGGGGCGAACGCGCCGGCACGCTCACGGATCTCACGGTCTTCGACGAGGACGGCTTCAATCTCACCGGCGGAGACGCGCCCGAGCTCGTCTCGGCCCTGCGGGTCACGCCGAACTTCCTGTCGGTCTTCGGCCGCGGCCCCGCCGTGGGCCGTGACTTCCGACCCGACGAGATGGGCCCGGGCATCGACCGTGTGGCCATCCTCAGTGACGGCTTCTGGGAGCGTCGCTTCGCCCGCGACCCCGACGTGGTGGGGTCGGTGCTCACACTCGACGGTGAGCCCGTCACGGTGGTGGGCGTCCTCGCCGCCGACTTCCTCTTCCACGACGGTCGCCCGGATGTGCTCCGGCCCTTTGCGTTCGACGCGGCGTCGGCTCCCCGCGGGAACCACAGCGCCAACGCCGTCGCACGGCTGGCCGACGGAGCGAGCGTGGAGCTGGCCAGAGCCGAGCTCACGAGCATTGCCCGGGACCTGGAGGCCGAGTTTCCCGACAACGAGGGGTGGACGGTGGAGGTCTACCCGCTTCATCAGGACGTCGTGGGAGACATCGCCTCCCAGGCCTCCATCATCCTCATGTCCGCCGTGGGCTTCATTCTCCTGATGGCGTGCGTCAACGTCGCCAACCTCCTCTTGGCACGGGCAGGTGGGCGCCGTCGGGAGATCGCGGTCCGGGTGGCACTGGGAGCAGGTCGGGGTCGCGTCATTCGCCAGCTCCTCACCGAGAGCGTGGTCCTGGCGGGGATCGGTGGCGTCCTGGGTCTGGCGGGAGCAACGTGGGGCTATCGGGCCATCGTGTCCGCCCTGCCGTCCACCATGCCTCCGGTCTTCCAGTTCGGCATGGACGCCTCGGTACTGGCGTACACGGCGGCCATCACGGTGGGGTCGGCCGTTCTCTTCGGCCTCGCCCCGGCCCTGCGCACATCGCGGATCGATGCCGACGCGCTACGCGACGGTGGCCGTTCGGGCCGCACCCGGTCCGGCCATCGGTTCGGCAGCGCCCTGGTGGTTCTCCAGACCGCCATGGCGGCGGTCCTCCTCGTGGGAGGGGGACTCCTGGTGAAGAGCGTCATGGAGATGCGGACTCGCGACCTGGGCTTCGACCCCGCCGACGTGGTGACGCTTCGTGTGGATCTACCCGCCGCCCAGTACGACTCCGATGTGGCCGCCCGGACCTATTGGACCGACGTCGAGCAGCGCGTCCGAGAAGTCCCGGGCGTCGTCGCCGCCGGCACCACCCAGAGCGCACCGTTGGAGGGGTCCAACTGGAGCCGGTCCATTCGCATCGCGAACAGTGTCGACGAGCGTGAGCGCACCGTTCGGCTCACCATCGCGTCCCCCGGCCTGCTGGAGGCGCTCGGGTACCGTGTGACGGTGGGCCGGACCTTCCTCGACGCCGACGACGCCGAGGCCCCCAGAGTCGCCATCGTCAACGAAGCGTTCGTCGAACGGTATCTGGGACCAGGTGAAGAGCCACTCGGCACCCGGGTCACCTCGGGAGACACGTGGTCCGCCCAGGTCGTCGGCGTGGTGGAGAACGCCATCGAGCGGGCGGTGGACCGACCTCACGAACCGGCCATGTACCTGCCCGCGGATCAGGCCGACGTCCGCAGCCGAACCCTCGCCGTCCGTACTGCCGGGTCACCGCTGAGCTTCGTGACGGCCATCCAGGAGGCGATGTGGGCCGTGGATGCCGACATTCCGCTCCACACCGTTCGGACCATGGAAGACCTCGTGGACGACCGCATCGGCGGCTTCGCCATACTCGGGAACCTCATGGGCGTCTTCGCCCTCCTCTCCTTGCTCCTCGGAGCCATCGGGATCTACGGGGTCACGGCGTATGCCACGGCCCAACGGAAGAGCGAGATCGGGCTTCGCCTGGCCATGGGCGCCCACCGGGGCGACGTCGTGCGCCTGGTGATCCGCGAGGGAAGTCGTCGAGCCATCCTCGGCCTGGTGGTCGGCCTGGGGCTCGCCCTGGTGTTGGGAAGCGGCATGGCCGGGGTCCTCGTCGGCGTCAGCCCTCGGGACCCGTGGGTGTTCGGCACCGTCACCGTGATGTTGGTGACGGTCTCCTTCGTGGGACTCTACATCCCCGCCCGGGGCGCGTCGCGGGTGGATCCGATGGAGGCGCTAACCGTCGAGTAGGGCCGGCAAACGTCCAACGATCAAGCGCGGACTCTCGCTTCGCTTCAAATCAGTCCGCGGGCCCACGCCGTGAACGCATCGGCCAACTCGTCCGGAGCAGGTCAAGATTCGCCAGATATTCCGCCCACTGTTGGAAGTAGACTCACCTCGGATCGGCGCGAAAACGATCCCGAACCGCGTCAACGGTGTCATCGACCGGCTCGACGACGTCGCGGCTCCGCCACCAACGAGCCCGTTCGAACTCCAGAGCGAGGATGCTGAGGCCCCCGAAGAGGATCAACAGGCCGGGCCCCGGCGCAAAGACCACCACGAGCCCAACCACAGCGATGGTGGATCCCATCACGAACATGATGATACGCCATGCGTGGTGTCGTGTAACCTCAGCGAGCTCCTCGAGGTCATGAACGAGAGGTGAGACCAGTGACGCCGGGTCTCGTTCACCGGCGATGAACGAGCCGACGATTCCAACGCCCAGAATACCCAGGATGACCGTGAGCGATACGACATTGGGGATAGGGTGGGTGTGTGAGAGCAGGAGCTTGATGCCAGCGAAGCAGATAACGAATGCGAGGCTGATCTTGAGGTAGCGCAGTCGATCGAGAGCAGCCGCCAGCACGAAGTAGAGCGCCCGAAGTCCGAGGACCGCAAACGTGTTGGCCGTGATGATGATGAACGGGTCGGTCGTCACGGCCAGTGCGGCAGGCACCGAGTCAATGGCGAAGACGAGGTCCGCGCTCTCCACCATCAGTAAAGCCAAAAAGAGCGGGGTCATATGAAGTCGCCCGCTCTCTCGTACGAGAAAGCGCTCGCCCCGAAACCCGCCCGTGATCGGCAGCTTCCTGCGAGCCAGCCGCACTAAGCCGTTGTCCTCGGGGAGTAGGTTGTCGTGCCGGGAAACGAGCATCCGCACTGCTGTCGCGACGAGCAGAGCCCCGAATACATACGCGGTCCACATCAGGTGTATGAGGAGGAACGAACCAAGACCGATTAGACCTGCGCGCATCACAACGGCACCGAGCACTCCCCACATGAGGACCCGATGCTGCAGCTCACGAGGCACCTGGAAATAGGAGAAGACAAGAGCCATCACAAACACGTTGTCGAGGCTCAGTGACTTCTCTAGAAGCCATGCCGTGAAGAACTGCAACGCGGCACGGCGACCAGAGACGTCAGTCGCGACAAGGGTCTCGATCCAATCATGCTCGTAGGCGAGGTAGATGAGCACGTTGAACGCCATGGCCACGAAGACGTAGAACGACGTCCAGACGAGACCCTCGCCGAGCGTGAGCGCTCGGCCCTTCCTACCCGTTACGCGCAGGTCGACAACCACCAGGGCTGTCACGAGGATCGAGAACGAGAACCAGAGAAGGAGTGTCATATCGTTGCCTAGAGAGAACGGCGGTGAGCCGTCTTACTGGCGCACGGCTCGACCGCTCGCATTCTGCTCATCGTCTCCGCCGACTGGATGGGGGCTGTGACGTCGCTCCGATCCAATTGACAGGCTGATCCCGAATTCGTAACGACCGAAACGGTCTGTCAGGGCAATCACACCACTTCAGGGACCCGGGCGTTCTCGCCTCCACCGATGTCTCCGGTGACACGTCCTTTCCTCCCAGGCGAGACGAGGAAGCGGCGGGCAACAGCGACTAGGTGCCGGGTCGTGGCGTCTGTTGGTTTGAGAAATCGGGGACACCCGAGCCTTCGACGAGCGGCATGGCCAGGGGTCTTGTCGGCTTCAGCCGTCGGGACCCTTGGGTGTTCGGCACCGTCACCGTGATGCTGGTGACGGTCTCCCCCCGCCGTGGACGGCTACCAGACGAACGTCAGATACAACGACGTGGAGGTCCAACCCTGGATGGGGTCGGCCAGGCCCTCCACGTCGTGGTCGTAGCTCTGATCACGAGAGAAGCCGACCATGAGAGACTTTCTGAGGCGGAGGTCGACGCCCCACGACCACATAGGGAACACGTCCGCTGGGAACGTTTGCGTCTCCACGTCCGCGGAGGTGCGGATCCGCTCTTCCTCGATCCACGCGATCCCCGCATTCGCCATGAGGCGTCGTGTGAGCACCGCCTGACGGAGGCGAAAGCCCATGCTCGTGTAGTGCATGTAGACGAAGGTGTCGGTCGACCCACCGCCGACGAGCGCTCGCCGTTCCTCGTACAGGAACTGGTCCCCCGAACGGGCGAACTCGAAGTGTACTCCGGTCCGCTGTCCCCAGCCGTACGCTCCGAGAGAGAAGCCCCAAAGGGCACGGCCGTCCGATGGCAGCATCCGGTAGCTGTCCGTCGATTCGACGTACTCCTCGTAGGCTCCCGAGCCGGTGAGCCGCTTGTGGAGCGCTCCCAAGGAAAAGCCGAAGTCGCGGTACCCGTCGCCGGGCCCGGCCAGCTGGGCCTCGGTGGCCGTCGGAGCGACCACCAGCCCCAAGAACATCAGCGGCATGGCACACAGCCATGTCCGCCCCCGGCCCAAGCTCACCCCGTGCCCGGCGGGAGGCCCTCGAACTCCCGGGGCCGATCCATCAGGGAGGACTCGTGGGTCGCAGCCCTGAGTCGCTCCACCTCGGCCCGGAGTTCCTCGACCTCCGACTCGAGGCGGGCGACCCGGTCCGGGCCCGGCCCCGCCGCGATCCTGCCCAGATCGTGGATGGCATCGAGAAGCATCTCGACCAGGGGCCGAATGGCGTAGTGGACGGTGAAGCCCAGGCAGACGCTCAGCGTCGGCACGATGACGAGGGCGAACACGAGGAATCGTTGATCCATGTGATGCTCCGGCTGTCGGTACGGTGTGCCCCACCCTACGGGCCCACGAGCACCCTCGTTTCCCGCCTCAGATCACGCCGTGGGCCCACGCCGTGAACGTATCGGCCAGCTCGTCCAGCACCTCGTCGTCGGTACGCCCCGAGCGCTTCAAGACGTGAAAGCCATGGTCGGCCCCCTACACGACGTGGAGCGTCGGCGAAGGATCGACGGTGTCGAGGAGGGGCCGCAGCAGGTCCAGGTTCGCCAGCTTGTCCCGGGTACCCTGGAGGAAGAGCATGGGCAGACCGACATCGGACAGGTGGGCACCCCGGTCAGCCGAATCCCGCCCCGGGGCGTGGAGAGGAAAGCCGTAGAAGGCGAGGCCGCGGACGCCGGGAAGCTCCCCCTCAGACGCCGCCGTCGACGTCATCCGGCCGCCCATGGACTTGCCGCCCGCGAAAAGAGGGAGGCCGTCGGCCTGCCGAGCGGCCTCCGCCACCGCCGACCGCACGGTCTCCACGAGGACCTTGGCCGGATTCGGCCCTCCCCGTCCGGCCTCCTTGTACGGGAAGTTGTAGCGAAGCGTGGCCACGCCCCGATCGGCCAGACCCACCGAGGCAGCCTCCATGAAGGCGTGCTCCATGCCGGCGCCTGCCCCATGAGCGAAGAGGTACAGACAGAACGCGTCGTCGGGCACGAGGAGGATGCCCGAGACGTCACCCTTCGATTCCGTGGCCTGGAAGGTCA
>CALJKZ010000673.1 GCA_937983085.1 uncultured Gemmatimonadales bacterium | reverse complement strand
GCGGCTAACGGATTCCCCGGAGCGGCTGACGGATACCCCGGAGCGGCTAACGGATATCCCGGAGTCGCTAACGGATATCCCGGAGCGACTAACGGATACCCCAAATCGGATTACGTGTCACCGCCTGCGAAACTGCGACCGTCAGCCCACACCCTTCCGGGTGGGGCTCCAGCGAACCTGCCGTGTCCTCGCCGGACGGGCCTGCTCATCCCCCGGCATCGCCGCAACGGCTCAACCCCGGCGGACGAGCGCGGCGATTCGCCGTCGTGGCAGCAACGCGTCAGATTTGGTGGGGTATTGCTAAGCTGGCACGAGTAGCTTAACATACCGGATATCCGCCAAACATCTGGATAGGGGATCGCATGCGTGTTAGTGTTGAGGTTCAAAGCGATCACTTGGAAAAGCTTGCGGCAGCTAAGCGTCCGATCCTCGCGGTCGCCGAGTTGATCTGGAATTCGCTCGATGCTGACGCAACGGAAGTTGTGATCGAGATTGACCGAAACGCAATGAATGGAGTCGAGGTTGTTCGCGTCTCTGATAACGGCCACGGGATCGATCACGGTGACGCACTCACGGTCTTCAAGCGCCTAGGTGGTTCTTGGAAGCGAGACGCGCATCGATCGAAGACAAAGAAACGAATACTGCATGGCAAGGATGGTCAGGGCCGCTACAAGGCGTTTGCATTGGGCGATACGGTGAATTGGAACACGCGTTACGCATCCAACGGAAATACCTGGGAGTTCGCGGTCAAGGGGAGCAGGTCCCACCTTAAGGATTTTGACATAGGTGATCCCAGAAAGCTTCCAAAGCGGAAGCAGACCGGAACAATCGTCGAGATACGCGACATTACGAAGAACTTCACCTCGCTCGACGATGCCAGAAATGTTGCCGACGAACTTGGAGTACGCTTCGCCCTTTACCTCCGCGAGTACCCGACGGTAAAAATCGTCTTTGACGGTGAAGCGGTGTCGACCGCCGGCGTAGAGGACTACTTCGCAGAACATTCGCTACCCGATGTCACGTTTGAGGATGGATCCTCCTACCCAGTCAAGCTTGCAATTATTGAGTGGAAAGTGACTGTCGATCGCGCTCTCTACTACTGTGATGATGTCGGATTTGCCGTAGAGAAGCGCTCGCCTGGCGTTCAAGAACCGGGTTTTCACTTTACTGCATATGTAAAATCCCCGGCGGTCCCCTTGCTCGAAGATAAGGCCGCATTCGCATTTGAAGAAGGGCATCCCGACGTTGATCGCCTCTACGCTCTCGCCCGTGCCGGGATGAAGGATCACTTCCGAGCGCGACGTGCCGAGCTGGCTAGAGACCTAATTGAAACTTGGAAGGCAGAGGACATTTACCCGTTCAAGGGTGAGCCGCTAACGACCATAGAGCGAACTGAACGGCAGGTTTTCGACGTTGTTGCGAAGAACGTCTACGACTATCTCCCTGACTTCGACAAATCAGACAAGAAGAGTCGTCGGTTTTCTCTCCACCTCCTGAAGCAGTCAATTGAGAGCAGCCCCTCTGCCGTACAGCAGATTTTAAAGGAAGTCCTTGAGTTGCCGGCCGAGAAGGCAGAGGACCTTGCGGATCTATTGAAGACGACAACTTTGAGTGCCATTATTAGCGCCGCGCGCGTCGTTGCCGATCGACTCGACTTCCTACGGGGGCTCGAGTTGCTCCTCTTTAATCCGAAGTCCAAAGAGCAGCTGCTGGAACGTGCCCAACTCCAAAAGATCATCGAGGAACAAACTTGGATTTTCGGAGAGGAGTTCGCGCTTAGTGTAGCTGACCAAAGCCTAAACGAAGTCCTGTCCAAGCACGTGTCTCTTTTGGGTAGAGAGACCGGTTCTGACCGCGAGCAGGAAGTAGTACGGCCTGATGGTGGGCGCGGGATTGTCGACTTGATGCTCTCAAGGCTCATCCATAACAATCGACAAGACGAAAGAGAGCATCTGGTAGTCGAATTGAAACGCCCTAGCCAGAAGGTGTCGAGAAAGGTGCTGTCGCAGATTGAGGACTACGCCCTAGCTGTCGCTAAGGATGAACGTTTTCGTGATACGAAGACGACTTGGCATTTTTGGGCGGTTTCGAACGAGATAGATGACGCAGCTCGCGAGAAAGTAACGCAAAGTAACCGTCCGATTGGATTGCTTATGGAGAAGGATTCGCCGCGGATGTACGTTTGGGCTATGCCATGGTCCAGGATTATCGAAGGCTGTCGTGCTCGGCTTCGATTTTATAAGGAGAAGTTGGACTACGCTGCGACGGATGAATCAGCATTGGCGCTGCTGCGCCGCGTGCACGACAAGTACCTGCCGCCAGTCTTCAGTGGCAGTGACGATCGTTCGGAAGACACTTGAGCACTAGGTGACAGGGAGAGTTTGATCGGCACTGTCGCAGTCAGTCTCACGAGCGCCCGGCGGTGGGCTTCGGCGGACCTCAGCCCACCCTACGAATCTCGCTCACTTCATCTCCGCCATCCTCTTCCTGAACCCCGCCACCACCTCCGCATACGCCTTCTCCTTCGCCAGGTTCGTGAACTGCCCCGGGTCGCGGTGCATGTCGTATAGCTCCTCGCCGGCGTTGCCGTCCTTGCCGTACGCCATGTAGGCCCAATCCTTCGTGCGGAGGGAGCGTTTGTTGCCGTCGCCGGAGTACGCGGTGTCGCGGAGGATGGTCTTGGGATCATCCAGCGCGAGGGAGAGGCTGCGGCCGACGATGGATTTGGGAAACTCCAGCCCGGCGAGGTCGGCGAC
The DNA here is from genome assembly GCA_937983085.1 of uncultured Gemmatimonadales bacterium. GTDB lineage: Bacteria > Gemmatimonadota > Gemmatimonadetes > Longimicrobiales > Gaopeijiaceae > UBA2589. The sequence continues at coordinate 1,192 of CALJKZ010000673.1, read as the reverse complement.
GGTGGGATAGATGTCCACCAGCTCGGCGAAGGTTTCGGCGCGGCCGGTCCTTTTGCCGGGGGCGGCGATGATCAGCGGGACGCGGGTCACTTCCTCGTGCACGTTCGCCTTCTGCCAGAGTTCGTGTTCCCCCAGGTGGTAGCCGTGGTCGCTGGTGAAGACGATGATGGTGCTGTCGGTGAGCTTGAGTCGGTCGAGTTCGTCGAGCACGCGGCCGACCTGTTCGTCCATGAAGGTGACGCTGGCGTAGTAGCCGGCCCACATGCGTTTCTGGTTGTCGGGGTACTTCGCGATGCCGGAGCTTTGCGACGTCGTGCCGGCGTAGCCTGCCTTGGGGATGTCATCGTGATCATTCGGCACGGTCCTGGGCATCGTGATCTTGTCGATCGGGTAGGGCTTGAAGTAGGAAGGCGGCGCGACCATCGGGTAGTGCGGCCGCACGAAGCCGACGGCGAGGAAGAAGTTTTCGTCCTTGTGCTTGCGAAGGAGTTCGATCGCCTTGGTCGCGGCCTTGTGGTCAGGCTGATCGGAGCCGTCGCCCTCGGCTTCGACGGTGACGAACATGCGATGCGGGTCGCCGGTGGACTGCCGGTTGTCGGGCTTGGTGGTGAAGATGTTGTGGTTGAGCAGGGCGTAGAGGCCGGGGGTGTGGGCCTCGGGGCCGGAGCAGTTGAAGCGCTCGGTCCAGGAGGCGGGGTGATCGTCGCCGTCGGTGCCGGCGATGATGTCGCCGGGGACGCGCATGTGATAGATCTTGCCGACGCGGGCGGTGTAGTAGCCGAAGTCCTTGAAGAGCTCGGCCATGCTGGGGTTGTAGGGTTTGCCCCCGGCTGTGCCGGGGTACAGGCTGAACATGAAGGAGAGGCGGGAGGGCCGGCAGACGAGGCCCTGGCAGTAGGCGCGAGTGAAGAGCATGCCGCGGGCGGCGAGCTTGTCGATGTTGGGGGTCTTGCAGAGCTTGTCGCCGTAGCAGCCGAGCACGGAGGCTTTGAGGTCATCGGAGATGATGAAGAGAACGTTCTTCACAGTGGATTTGCCGTCAGGCTCGGCAGCGCGGGCGGGGGCGGTGATGGCGAAGAGGAGGAGGCAGAGGAGGAGGCGGGGGCTGGGGTGCCGTTCAGGGTGCGAAGTCAGGAGGCGAGGGCGACGGGCGGCGGCGGCGCGTCGGCGCGGTGGGGCCGAGGGGGCAGCC
>CALJKZ010000672.1 GCA_937983085.1 uncultured Gemmatimonadales bacterium | reverse complement strand
CAGCCCGGCCCGCTAGAAACCGCGGCGGGTCCCGGCTTCGGCCGGGGCCCGCTTGGTTCTCGTCTTCTGACGGTTGGTTCTCGTCTTCTGACGAGGAGACGCCACGGTCGCGTTTCCGCGGAAACGTCGCCGCCTCCGTGTCGACGGAAGGGCCTGTCTACCGGTCGTCCTTCAACGTCTCCCTGAGCTCTCGCAGAAGCTCCACGCTGTTCGCCCCCCGCACCGGTCCCGGCAGCAACTCCAGCTCGCCGCCGTCAGGGCGGGACAGCACCCCGCCGGCTTCGCGCACCAGGACCATTCCGGCAGCGAAGTCCCAGGGCATGAGGATCTCTTCCCAGAAGGCGTCCAGAGATCCCTGAGCCAGATAGCAGAGATCGAGGGCAGCGGAGCCCGCCCGTCGGACCCCGGACGCGTTCCGTAGCACCCCGTCGAGTTGCCGGAGGTACGTAGGCATTGCGTCGAGGAGCTTGAAGGGGAAGCCCGTCCCGACCAGGGACTTGCCCAGCGGCCGTTCGCCGGACACCCGGATGCGCTTTCCGCTCTTGAACGCGCCCTCTCCCTCGGAGGCCCACCAACGCTCGCCCGAGGAGCCGGATACGACAGCCCCCGCCACCGGCCGGCCCTCCACCGCTACGGCAACGGAGGCGCAGTAGTGGGGGTGCCCGTGGAGGAAGTTGGCTGTGCCGTCGAGGGGGTCGACGATCCAGAGGGGGCGACCGTCCCAACGGGCCAGTTGGTATTCGACGGGTTCATCGCTCTCCTCGGCCAGGACCGCGTGTTCGGGGTGGTTGGCCGAAATGATGGCGAGGGCGGCGGCCTGTGCGTCGAGGTCGGTCTGCGAGACGTAGTCCGCGCGGGCCTTCACGGTGGCTCCGGCGAGGAGGACGGTGCCAGCGTCGCGACGGTGGACTCGGGCGGCGGCCTCGGCGGCTTGTCGGGCGGTTCGTAGCAGCGGATTCACGCGCTAACTTAACCCCCTCCAATGAACCAGTGAGCGGGCATGCCGCGTGCCCCGCACAGTCTCCATGGGCTCCCGCAATGACCTCGACGGAATCCTCGAAGAAGAAGCGTGTCTTCAGCGGCATGCAGCCGTCTGGCGAAGCGCACCTCGGCAACTACCTCGGCGCTCTGCGGCGTTGGGTCCACATGCAGGACGACTACGACTGCATCTGGTGTATCGTCGATCAGCACATGATCACCGCCGGCGGGGACCCGGCGGAACTTCCGGGCTTCGTCTTCGACCTCGCCGTCTCCTACCTGGCCGTGGGGTTGGACCCCGAGCGGGCCATCATCTTCGTCCAGTCCGACGTCCCCGAGCACACCGAGTTGGCGTGGCTCTTCAACGCCGTGACGCCCGTCGGTGACCTCGAGCGGATGACCCAGTTCAAGGAGAAGGCGCAGCACTTCGAGTCCATCCCTGCCGGAATCTTCAACTACCCGATCCTCCAGGCCGCCGACATCCTCCTGTACAAGGCCGATGCCGTACCTGTGGGCGAGGACCAGAAGCAGCATCTGGAGCTGACCCGCGACATCGCGAGGAAGTTCAACGCCGCCTACGGCGAGACCTTTCCGGAGACCGAGCCCCTCATCGGCAAGGATGTGGGCCGGATCCTCGGCCTCGACGGGGAGGCC
>CALJKZ010000671.1 GCA_937983085.1 uncultured Gemmatimonadales bacterium | reverse complement strand
AGTCGCTCTTGGGATCGAGGAAGAAATCCACGGCGTGGGCGACGTCGTCGAGGGTTCCGTACCGGGGGATGGCCTGGCGCCGAAGGAGCGCTTCGATCTTCTCCTTGGGCACACCACGGATGAGGTCGGTGTCCACCGGCGTAGGGCCGAGAGCGTTCACGGTGATCCCGAACTCGGCCAGCTCACGGGCCATGACCTGGGTGAGCGCTTCGACGGCGGCCTTGGATGCGATGTACGCCGCCTCGCCCTCGAGATTCAGGCGAACGGCCACGGACGTGAAGTTGACGATGCGCCCGAACCGCCTGCGCTTCATGATCTTCGCCGCTTCGCGGGCGAAGTGGAACGTCGCCGTGGTGTTGGTGGCGAGGATCTTCTCCACCGACGAGACCGGCGTGAGAAGCGAATGGTTCATGGACGCGATACCGGCATTGTTGACGAGGTGATCCAGCCCCCCGAGCTCGCGGCGAACCTCCGCGAAGAGGCCGCGGACGGCGTCTTCGTCCCGGACATCGAGGGATCGATGGATGTAGGCGTCGTGGGCGAGATCGCTCTCTCCGCGACTGCACCCGACCACCCGATGCCCCTTCGCCAGGTAGTGCTCGCTGAGGTGGCGACCGATACCCCGGCTCGCGCCTGTGATGAGGGTGACGGGAGCCGTCGTCACGCCGACTCCAGGCTCTCGGAGGCGTAGCGGGCCAAACTCGCCACGGTCCGATACGGGCTCGAACTCCTCGAAAGGGCCTTCTCGTCGGCCAGCGCCACGAACGCACCGTGGCGCGCCTCGATCTCCTGCTCGATGGCGACGATGAGGGAGACGATGGCCATGGAGTCGAAGACGCCGCCTTCCCCGAAGAGCTTCGTCTCGGCGTCGACGGTGTCGAGAGCCAGCCCTTCTGATTCCAGCATCTCACGGGTCATCTCGATGACGAGAGGCGTGAGATCGAGGGCGCGGGCCGTGTCGTCGGTCATGGGGTCAGTCTCGGAGGTGGTTCATGGATGCGGTGCCCGGGGATACCGGGGTCGAGGTGGAGGGGTCCATCGCCGTCATCGGCGGGTCTGCCACGGCTCCACGGCCTCCACGCGTACGGGGGCGGTTCCCGTCTCTACCATACCGAGTCGTACAGCGGCTGCATACGACAGGTCGATGATCCGGCGATCCGGATCGGAGAACGGCCCCCGGTCGTTGACCCTGAGCACCATGCTTCGGCCGTTGGCGAGGTTGGTGACCCGGACCCAAGCGGGAAGCGGGAGCGTCCGGTGGGCCGCGGAAAAGGCGTTCATGTCGAAGGGTTCGCCGCTGCTCGTCGGACGGCCGTGGAATCGCTCGCCGTACCACGACGCCAGGCCGCGTTCGTCGTATCCCTGGGACGACTCCAGCACGCGGTACGTGCGTCCGCTCTGCTCGTACTCCACCATGTTGCCCGATCGGCTCGGCGACTCCTTGCGGGGCGTCGGCTCGGCCCGATCCATGGGCGACGGGCCCCGAAGCTCGGCGGCGCCGACCATCGAGCATCCCATGAGGACCACCACGCTCAGCACCGCGCTCAGTTTGCGAGACCCTTCCACCCCTTCACCTCCTTGTACACCTTGCGGACGAGCTTCCTCTGCTTCTTGGGCGACATCCGAGCCAACTGACCACTGACAAAGCGTTTGTCGTTGGTCACCTCACGCAGGACTTTGACGCTCGCGGGGGGCTCGGGAATGACCTGGGCCTCGTCTTCCAGCTCGATCTCCAGGAGGGCGAGACCGTCCAGAGGGCCCAGGAAACGGTCCAACTCCCACGGCCCGATCGTGAAACGGATCTTCTCGATGGTCCGCTCCTCGGCGGCCACGAAGAGGGCCTGCGCCACATCGTCGGGCACCACCGTTTCCACTTCCTCACGGCGCACTCCCTTTCCGCTCTTGCAGGTGAGGACGGCTCCCCGCTCCTCCCCTACCCGGATCCGCACCGACGGCTGTCCGTTGCGCACATACCCCTGACGGAGGTGGCGGCCTTCCCCGAAGCCCGTCCAACCGGCATTGGACACGCTCACGAGGAAGCGTCGCTCGATCTCCCACCCCACTAGGGACTCCTCCCGGCGTGCCGGGTGGCGTGGGAACGGTGGCGGGTTGACGGCATGGGGTTCCGGATGACGTTCAGGTCGTGTTGCGCAGGAATATGCGGATTGTCGGCGGTCGCATCCAATGGCACATTCCGTTCTCGTCTTGGTTGCGGTGGCCCGCCAGGGTCCGAGCGGTCGCCGCCCCTCACCCCATCCGCCGGGAAGGCCCGCTCGTGGGCAAGCTGATTCGCTACGTGGCGTCGATGCTCCCCATGCCCCTTACGTGGCGGGCGTCCTTCTATCGGTTGTCGGGCATGCGGGTCGGCCCCGGGACCGCCATCGACCGGAACCTCCAGGTCACCCGCGCCGATCAGGTCACCATCGGGTCCCGGGTCGCCATCGCCAACGCCGTGTCCCTCCTGGGCGAGGTGACGCCCGTGAACTCACGGTTGGCCACCGACTACGACGTGGTGAAGACCGCCCCCATCGTCATCGAGGACGATGCCTGGATCGGAGCGAAGGCCACCATCCTGCCCGGCGTCCGTATCGGAGCCATGGCAACGGGCTCGGCCAACACCCTGGTCACGTCCAACGTCCCCGAGCGGGCCGTTGTGGTAGGTGTGCCCGGACGTGTGTTCCTCGTGCGGGACGACCCTCGGGCACCTTCCGCGTCCGACCCTACGGCGACGGACGACTCGGCTGCTCCCTAGCGTCAATCCGCTGGCCCATCGGGCGTCAGCGCGTAGATCAGCGGCGCCCGGCCCCACTCGACGGCTTTCGACCCAGGACGGCGACGCGCCGCCGCAGCCACGGGACGACGGGCTGAAGCCATCGCTCCGCGGTCCGTAGGACCGGTACGTGGGATTCGGCGTAGTACGCGCGCTCGATGTCGAAGCCGGCCGTGCCGAGGAGGCTCGTCATGTCCTCCATCGACTTGTAGTCCACGTGACTCACATCACGCTTGAGGACGATGTCGCGCGCCTTCAACGCCTCGAGCACGTGCCCTCGGTGGGGCGTCCACGTGACGAAGCGTCCCCCGGGCGTCAGGAGTCGGTATGCTTCGCGCGCCACGCGTTCCGAGTCGTCCGGGTACAGGTGCTCGAACAGGTCCGCGGCGATGATGACGTCGTAGGCGTCGGCCTCGAGCCCCGTGGCCCCGGCGTCGGCCTCCATGAAGGTCACGTTCGAAAGGTCCCGGTCGGCCAGCAGGGTGCGACAGATCTCGATGGAGCGGGCGCTGAAATCGATGCCCACCACCGATCCGACCCGGTCGGCCAGGGCGAAGGTGAACGTGCCCCAGCCGCATCCGAGATCCACGACGCGGTCAGCCGGGCCCGGCTGGTGGATCTCCAGGACCTTCTTCACCCGGTAGCGCTGGAAGGCGCTGTCGTGATCGACGAGGTGAGCCCCGTCGAAATAGTCCGAGGAGTCGTAGAACTCCTTGCCGATCCGTGACATGCTGGCGTGTGCCTCGAACGGAGGTTCCCGTGGCCATCAAAGTCCCGAAATCCCTACCTTAGGGGAAGACGCTGAAGACTCCTCGTGGCTCCCGCAGCTCGTCCCCATGGTCCGCACAATGTCCCTTCCCCCCCTCGTCCGATTCGGACTCGCCGTCTCGGTGAGTGGCACCCTCCTCTACTTGGCCATGGCGTGCTCGGACGGCGTGACGCCCGGCGACGACATCGACGAACTGCTGGTGGTCCAAGGGAACGCCGCCTGGATCGTGGCCCTCGACGGGACGCAGCGGGAGGCTCTTCCCTTCGTCGTGCCGGGGGTACTGGAGCCGAGCGTCGATTGGAGCCCGGATGCGAATCGGATCGTCGTCGGCGGATTCGACGGCTTCAGGGTGTTCGACCTGGTGACAGGCCAGGTGACGCCTGCCGCCTGGCCGGGAGGCTCGGCCGGCGACAACGTCATCTGGCCGCGGTTCTCGCCCTCGGGCGACAGAGTGATCTACTCGGCCAACCCCGGTACGGGGTGGGACCTTCGCGAGGCGGACCTGGATGCGACGGAGGCTTCCGTCGTCGTTGCGGCAGGCGCATACCCGGAGGAGGATCTCATGCCCGATTGGTCGCCGGACGGTGGATCGTTCGTCTTCACCTCGGATCGGGAGCAGAACAACCTCTACCTCCTGCGCATCGCGGACGCCGACGGCTCGAATCAGCGGACCATCGACATCGAGGGCGTCACGCCCGTGTGGTCGCCGGACGGCAGCCTCATCGCCTATCAGGAGCTCGGCGTCGTCGGCGTCGTGTCCCCTGATGGGGTCAGCGTCCGACGGAGCTGGAATCCGGGCTGGTCGAAAGGTGTCACCTGGTCCCCCGACTCCGACCACCTCGTGGGTCTGAACCAGGGCGTCATCGAGGTTCTCGACGTGGCCACGGGTGCCGTCACGGCCCATCCCGAGCTTGGAACCGGCGTGTCGGCCGTGGCGTGGCGCCCCAGCGGATCGCCTTAGGCCTCGGCCGCTTTCCACCTCGACAGGTACTCGGCCACCGTCACTACCTCGTAGCGCGGCAGCACGGCCTCCAGGATTCGCTCCAGCAGATCGGCCCGGACCCCCTCCACGTACGGGTGGCCGTACATCAGGGCGAACGGGCGGGAGGTGATCTCGCCGACGGCGCGCTCCACGATGGCATCGTCGGACAATCCGCGGGCCAGCCCCTGCTCGATGACGGGGACGTTGCCCTCGCCGATGACGTTCACGGGGACCTCATAGTGCTCGTACTCCGGCGCTGCGGCGGACGTCGTGTCCGGCGCGGGCCCCGCGGGTCGGAAGGGATGCTCCCCGGACATGTCCGAGGCGTACACGAAGCCTTCCCGGTCCAGGATCGTCTTCACCCGGTGGTCGAAGCGGAATCCCGGACTGGCGAATCCCGTGGGATCTCCATAGCGGTCGCGGAATGTCGCCAACGCCGGTCGCAGCAGCGCATCCAGCTCCTCGTCGGAGAGAGTGTCGAGCGCGCGCTGCCAGACGACGTGGTCGGTGCCGCCGTGGAGTCCGAGCTCGTGTCCTTCCTCATGAAGAGCGTCGAAGGTACTGCGGTAGCGGTCGCCGAGCATGGGATTCAGCGCCATGGTCCGCACCACGGCCCACGGCCCCAACTTCTTCGTCGCGGGGAGAGAGAGCGGAGTCACAGCGGATGCCCCGGCTGATCCGACGTCGCTGGGTGGCCGGCGGGGCGAGCCTCCGCCCGTGAGGCGACGGAGCACGTGGCGACCGGTGAGCCACCAGTTGAAGCTACGCCCCATGTTCACGAAGAAGGTGAAGCGCACGTCGTGGGAGTTGGCCAGGCGTCGAAGCCGGGGGATCCCGTCTTCGATGCACCGGATGGAATCGACGTCGAAGCGAATGGCGAGGACCCCCTCCCCTTCCCCTCGTCCGCCGGCTTCACGGACCATCAGAGCGCAGTCACGCTAGAGGCGTCCGAAGAGATCCTGGATACGAAGCCACCAGACCCTCCACACCGCTTCGCGGACGATCTTCTTCGACATCTTCGACGAGCCGGTGTCGCGCTCCGTGAAGAGGATGGGCGATTCGACGAGGCGGAAGCCGGCGCGCCAGGCCCGAAACTTCAGTTCGATCTGGAACGCATAGCCGTTGGACTGCACCCGGCTCAGCTGCACGCGCTCGAGAACCTGTCGCTTCCACCCGTTGAAGCCTCCCGTCCCGTCCCGGATGGGCATTCCGGTGATGACCCGGGCGTAGATGCTTCCGAAGTAGCTCACCAGGAGCCGACTCATGGGCCAATTCACGACGGTGACGCGTCCTTCCACGTACCGCGAGCCGATGACGACATCCGCTTCGTCGAAGAGGGCGAGGAGGTCGGGGAGCGAATCGGGAGGGTGGGAGAAGTCCGCGTCCATCTCGAAGAGAATGTCGTAGCCCTCGTCGAGGCCGTACTGGAAGCCGGCCAGGTAGGCGCGTCCCAGCCCTTCCTTGCCCGGCCGGTGGAGGACGTGCACCCGCGGCTCGTCTGCGGCGAGGGAGTCGGCGATGTCCCCGGTGCCGTCGGGGGACGCGTCGTCCACGACCAGGACGTCGATGCCGCTGCCTTGCTCGAGGACCCTGGGTACGATACGAGGCAGATTCTCCGCCTCGTCGTAGGTCGGAATGATGACCAGGACCCGGCGATCACTCATGAGGGTCCTCCGCGGACGTTCTGGCCACGTGGCGGGCCCAGAAGGCAGCCGACGGAGCCACCTCGACGGCCGTGGTCCAGAGCCTTGAAATGACTGCCACGGCCCCCGCCGCTCCTGCCCCGATCTGCGGAGCCATCAACGCCACCAAAAAGCCCTCCCGTACCCCGAGTCCCGCGGGCGCGAACACCATAAGATACCCGAGGACGTAGGCCGCCGAGAAGGCCGAAGCGGCGGTCAGGACGCCGACGTCGGGTCCCAGGCTCTCCACGAGAAGCCAGAACGCGAAGCTGTACGCGATCCAGGTCCCGAGACCGAGGAGAAGCCAGCCCACCGCGTCGCCGGGGCTCAGCCCTTCGGGTTTGGCGGTCTTTGCCAGCCTGAACCACAGGTCGACGACAGCGTGGAAGACGGGAGGCGCCAGCCCCAGGACCAGGCCGGCACCGAGGATGACCGGGACGCTCCATCGCCACGCCTCGGCTCCCGCCAGGGACCACAGCGACCAGAGCCCGATGAACGCGGCCGAGGCGAGGCCGATCCCCTGACTGAGGACGGCGCCCGCCATGGCTGTCGATGCCGGCACGTCGTGACGCTTGGAGAGGGCGACGAGCCCGGCGATCTGCCACACCTTGCCCGGCACATACCGCCCGAGGTTGGCGATCATGAAGAGCCGGATGCTCACGAACTGCGGCAGCACCGGCCCACCGAGACCCGAGACGATCCTGCCCCAGAGCAGGCCGCTTCCGAAATACCCGGCCAACAGGACCAGGCAACTCCCCGCGAAGAGCCATCCGTCGGGGCTCCACTCGGCGAAATCGAAGTCTCTCAGCTGGGCGGCCGTAAGCCCCGCCTGACTTGCAATGAACCACGTAACCAGAACTGTGGCAGCGAGTTGAGCCGTGAGGACGAGAATCTTCTTCAGGTCGACTGCTCCCGCCGGAACCGCGGACGAGCCAGGCTCCAGGTCCCCATGGCCAGAAGCGTGATAAGCACGAGGATACTGAGCCAACGGCTGGTTTGCAGCAGCCCCGACTCGTACCACATCTCTACTCGGCTCGTGCCCGCGGGCACCGCGACAGCCCGGACGGAGTGGTAGGCACGAATCACCTCGGCTCCCTCGCCATCGACGGTGGCCTTCCATGCGGGGAACCAATTGTCCGAAACCACCAGGAGCGACGGCCGGTCGGTGACCACCTCCAACGTCATGGCATCGGCCTCTCGCGCCAGCCACCGCACCGATCCTTCGGGGGTCCCGCCGCCGAGCTCGATGGGCGGGGTCGTGGCGACGACGGCCTCCACCGCTGGATCGTGGGTCGTTCCCAGAATGTAGGGCACGGCCTCGTCGTCGCTCTTCACGACGGCCTGCGCCACCAGGCGGGCCCGAGGAAGCCCCTGGTCGGCGAGAAGAGTCTGATAGGCTCGTCCGTCGGCCAGCTGCGTCCTGGACACCACCGGTCCCTGAGGCGCCGCGCCGAGCTCCAGGTCGGGCCAGAGGATGTAGCGAACGTTGAGGATCTGGCGGACGTTGGGATGCAGGAGGTTTTGCGGCAGACCTGATCCCACCATCCCGATGAGCTCCCGATACCGAGAGAGGTCGTTGGGATGGTGCCCGGCGGCCAGCTCGATGCCGTGCATGGCCGGCTCGACGTCCTGGCCTGCGCGGACCAGGGACAGGAGCCGATAGGGGTCCTGTCCCTCCTCCCGAGCCAAGACGGCCCGGATGTTCGGGTCCGCGACCGCCCATTCGTGGTAGTCCACCGTCTCGATGAACGCGCGATCGATGCGCGCGGCGTCCACGGCGACCAGGAGCACGAGAGCGGCGAGGCCGAGCTTCGGTGAGAGGCGGTGCGTCAGGAGCGCCCAGATCACGCCCGCGGCCGCTCCGACGAACAGGGCAGCGATGAACGCTCCCTGGGCGATGTTGGGGAGGTGGGCTCGAAGTACGTCCAACCGGCGCGCATCGATGTCCGGGTAGACCACCGTCGTCCAGAAGGTCGTGAAGGCCCCCGAAGCCATGAGGAGCGCGAGGGCGACGACGACCCCGGTGAACCAGAGAAGGGTCGTCCGGACCCGGGCGGTGGCCGACTCTGCGGCCTCGGCTTCGGATGCTCGGGTCCCTCCCCCGCCGTCCACGAGCGACAGGATCCGGTCGAGTCCCAGGGTGGCCATGGTGATGAGCCCGAACCCGAAGAGGTACATGACCATGTCGGGGGCACGGAAGAGCCGGACTCCCGGCACGACGGCGTAGAACAGACTCCAGATGGGCGAGTGGGCCCCCAGGGCGAATCCGACGGCCACGAGGCCCAGGCCGGTGAGGAACCAACGGAGCTGCCTTCGACGGGCGCCGACGAAGGACAATGCCGCCAGGAGAAGGACCACGATGCCGGCGTACTGGTGGTTGTCGCGGGTGACGTTCCGGCCCCAGTACGTGCCCTCGGCCCAAGCCGGCCCGCCGGCGGCGTTGCCGGGGAACTCGGGCACGACCAACGAGACGACTTCCTCGGGATGAAGCGACCACGAGCTCGACCACGCCCGGCCGGACTCTCCTGCAGCTTCCCGGGTGGTTTGGGTCCGCCTCGAGAAGTCCGTCACGTAGTCCACGGCCGGAGCGAACTGGTAGGCCGCCCCCGCGGCGCCGAGGACCGCGGCCAGGAGGAACAGGCCGAAGCGCATGCCTCCCGCGCGCCCCCGCCCCACGCTGCCGACGTCGCCCGAGCCGCCGTCCACCACCTCGTCGGCCCCCCGGGCGATCTGCACCGCGCGGAAGATGGCGTACATCCCCGCGGCGCCGAAGAGGAAGTACGCCATCTGGAAGTGGGTGGTGAGCATCACCATGGCCACCACCAGACCGATGCCCGCGATGGACCCCATCCCGGGGCGAGCGTAGTGACGCTCGGTGGCCCAGAAGAGAAGCGGGGCCAGCGCCGTGACGAAGATCTTCCCGTCGTGACCGGGATGGATGAAGCCGATGAGGAACGGCGCGAGCATGTACGCGGTTCCACCCAGGAGCGCCGCCGCCCTCGACCCACCGATGGCGCGGGCCCACCCGTAGAAGAAGAGGCCCGCGGCGAAGACGTGGACGACGAGCTTCCACCCCAGAGCCCGGTAGGGCTCGGTGAGGAGAAGGAGGAGGAGCGAAGGCGGGTAGAGGGAATCCCCGCCGCTGAGTGCCTCCAGGAAGGGCGTCCCGCCCAGAATGTGGGGTGCCCACTCGGGGACCCGTCCCAGGGCCCGCAGAGCGTCTGCGTAGAGCTCCCGGGCCACGTACCCACCCCCGAGGAGCGTGTCGCCCCCGTAGAGCATCCGATCGGTGAGGACGAACTCCCGGAAGAGATACGCCGTCAGGACCGCGTAGAGCGCAGGGGGAAGCCAGCGGGGGACGTCGAGGGGAGGAGGGGTCTTCGACACGGTCTAGAAGGGTGATCGGAAAGGGGAGCGGGCCGCGTTGTGGATGCCACGGCTCCAA
>CALJKZ010000670.1 GCA_937983085.1 uncultured Gemmatimonadales bacterium | reverse complement strand
GCGCCATTCTGGGGGTTGTCGTATTCGATGAGGAAGGTGGGGCCCTGCACGCGATAATAGTGGGGTTGTCCGGCCTCGAGGCCTCCTGCCCATCCGAAGGTGATCTCGTCGATACCCGCAGCCCCTATGCGTCGACCGCGCTCGGACGCCAAGCCCTCAGACATCATCCCGAGGTAGACGTCCACGAGGTCGATGAGGAGGCCGCGCTGGTCCTCGGACAAGGCCGAGACAGCGATGCCTTCCGGGGACAGAGGGTCGATGTCCGACTCCGCGCCGGTGACGATGTCCCGTGGAGCCTCTGCGGCGATCATGGCCTGCTCGAGTTGATCGGCGTCCAACGATTGAACCAGCGCCCGTCCCGCATCCTCACGCTGGCCGAGCACCCGGAGGCCCTGGTGTGGCCCCTCGCGGACCTCCGCGGGATTTGCGCCCGCGAAGGCCGGAGCGACGACCCCCACGACACCATCCACGATGGTGAAATGGAGGGAGAGGTGGTGGCCCTCGAAACGCCATCCCCAGGTCTCACCAGGGCCCGGCGTCCCGAAGATGGCCAGGAAATACTCATCCCGGTCGCGAGCGAAACGCTCTCCCCCTTCCATGGCGAGAAGTACGTCTTCCAACTCCATGATCTGCGTAGCGGTGAGGTAGCCGGCTCGGCTCAATCCGGCGAGCAGCAGACTATGGGCTCCCTCGAGCTGGCTCCCGTCGAGGTCGGCGAGCATCAGCCCGCGCCGCGCGAACATCTCGTTGGGGATGAAGTGAAACCGCTGTCGTTCGTCGGCATCGAAATCGAATGTCGCCGCCGCACGCTGCGTTTCCGTCAGATCCGCCAAGAACGCACGGGCGGCACCGGTCATCTGCACCACGTCGCCACGGCTTCCGTACCCGCGCTCCACCGGGTCCGCCTGCGAGTCCCAGCCATACGCAGCTTGGATCCGCCTGGAGAGCTCACTGGCCACGACCCCGCCCGCCGATGCGTTGGTCATGATGGCAAAGCCATATCCTTTCACCTTGTGCGCCAGCACCTGGGCTCTGAATCCCCAGTTGCTTCCCCCGTGACCGAAGTACCATCCCTCGCCAAGAGACTGGATGCTGAAGCCCACTCCATAGGGCCCCACGCCCACAGGGCTCGTCATCTCCACCGCGGATGCCCGCGAAATCGCCCGGTCCGGCTCACCCGCGAGAGCCCGCTGCACCTCGATGAGGAAGCGAGCGAGGTCCGTAGGTGTAGTCCAGAGGCCCGCAGCCGCGAGCTCGGGGTATACGTGCCACTTGGCCCCCATGGACTCCCCTTCCCGCCCGTGGGCCCGCGCAGCGTTGCGATCGTGCTCGGGCGAAATGGGCTGGCGAAAAGAGCTTCTGTTCATCTCGATGGGACTCAGGACATCGTCCTCCAGGACCCGCTCGAAGGGCCGACGGCGGGCATCGGCCAGGGCCACCTGCATGACGGTGACACCGCCGCCCGAATACTCGTAGAACGACATGGGCTCGCGTTCCATGAACACCGGCCCGACGTTGGAGAGTTCATGTCCGTCGAGAATCTGGATGGGCGTAGGGAGGGGCGCTTCGTGCTCGTAGCCAGGAA
>CALJKZ010000669.1 GCA_937983085.1 uncultured Gemmatimonadales bacterium | reverse complement strand
CCCGGAGTGCGTCGATGGCACCCTCAGCCTCACCGTCACGGGTCTGCCCGAGACGTTGAACGCATCCGTGTTGGTCCACGGGCCCGACGGGTTCCAGATGTCCGTGACCTCGTCGCGGACGGTCCCGGTCCTGGCGGGCGAGTACACCGTGGAGGCTCAGTCCGTCGAAGGCATCGACGGCAACTACGACCCGGAGACGGCCGTTCAGACGGTGACCGTGTCCGGCGAGGCCGCTGTCGACATCAAGTACGTGGCAGCCGGTACCGGAGGCTGATCACCGGTCAGGCCCGAGCCTGATCCACCGAACCGGGGTCCGGTTCAGTCGCGGAGGTAGTGGCACCCCCGGCTCACCGGGTTCCGTCGCGCGGCCTCGGCCACGCTCCGGGCCGTGACGATGCCGTTGCGTAGCTCGAGCAGCTCGCGGCTTAGCCGCGTCGAGCGGTAGAAACGCTCGATACGATGTCCCAAGTACCCGAGGTCGTCGCACGCCCTCTTGAGGCGGCGGCGGGTTCGGACGATTCCGGCGTAGTTCCACATGGTGGACCGGATGGAGTTCCAGTCCTGCTGGAAGAGCACCGGGTCGACCTCGTCCTCGCATCCGGCCGAATCCCACGGCGGAATGCGGGCGTAGACCGGGTCGAGGTCGCTCGCGCCTCCCGCCGTCACGTCATCGAGGCATGCCGCGCCGGCCTTCCAGCCCCACACGAGCCCCTCGAGAAGAGACGTCGACGCCAATCGGTTGGCTCCGTGGAGACCGGTGCAACTCACCTCACCCACGGCGTAGAGTCCCCGCACGTCCGGGACCTTCCCGTCCAGGTCCACCAGTACGCCTCCGCACGCATAGTGGGCCGCAGGGACCACGGGGATGGGATCCGACGCCAGATCCAGGTTTCGGCTCTCGAGGAACGCCGAGATCTGCGGGAAGCGCTCGGCGATGTCGAGTCCGTCGCGGTGGTGGTTGGCCAGGTCCAGGTAGACGCAGGGATGGCCCGTGGCGGCCATCTCCTCGTGGATGGCACGGGCGAGCTCGTCCCGCGGCGCGAGCTCCAGGCGTTCGGG
This sequence comes from uncultured Gemmatimonadales bacterium, assembly GCA_937983085.1. Taxonomy (GTDB): domain Bacteria; phylum Gemmatimonadota; class Gemmatimonadetes; order Longimicrobiales; family Gaopeijiaceae; genus UBA2589. Next base: position 6,747 of record CALJKZ010000669.1, on the reverse strand, counting down.
GGCGTACCGCTCCATGAAGCGTTCGCCCCGGGAATTCAGGAGCCAGGCCCCCTCGCCCCGAATCGCCTCCGACATGAGGAAGCGATCTCCCTGGGCCGAGAAGAAGGCCGAAGGGTGGAACTGGACGTACTCGAGGTTGCGGATGGGGAGGCCGGCGCGGAACGCCATGGCCATGCCGTCTCCGGTGGCCGACGGCGGGTTCGTGGTGTGGAGGAAGATGTGGCCGAGGCCGCCGGTGGCGAGGACGGTGCACCGGGCGAGGACGGTCTTCACTTCTCCCGTGCGCTCGTCGAGCACGTAGGCACCCAGGACGCGGTCGGGTGCGTACGCCCGGGACGGATCGGGGTCATGGTGGGACCGCGTGATGAGATCCACCGCCATGTGGGCCGACACCACCTGGATGCGCTCGTGGGCTTCGAGGGCCTGGGTGAGCTTCTCCTGGATGGCGTATCCCGTGGTGTCCCCGACGTGGAGGATGCGGCTGCGGGAATGCGCCGCCTCCACGGTGCGGGCCATCTCCCCGTTGGGCTCACGGTCGAAGGGAACGCCCAGGCGCTTCACCAGGAGCTCCATGACGAGATCGGGCCCCAGGGCGGCGAGCTGCTCGGCGGCCTTGGGCCATCCGATGTGATCACCGGCCTCCAGGATGTCCTCCACCAGGAGCTCGGGCGGGTCTTCGTCCCCCTCCGCCACGATCCCGCCCTGGGCCCACTCCGTCGCCGTGTTCCGGGGGTTGGCCGACTTCACCACCGTGAGCACGTCGAGGCCGCAGTCGGCCGCCCTCAGCGCACAGCTGCCCCCCGCGATCCCGCCGCCGATGACCAGGAGGTCGACGACTTCCGTCTGTGGACTCACGAGGCGCCCGTGGCCTCGGAAACCTGACGCTTGAGGCGAGCCAGAATGGCCCCCATCCCCCGAAGCCGAAGGGGCGACACCACCTCACCGAGACCCATGGGCGAGTAGAAGTCGTTGGGAACGGCCAGGACTTCTTCCGCCGTGGCGCCTTCCAGTCCCTCGTAGAGGATGCCGGCGAAGCCGCGGACCGTTGGACTCTCCACGGGCGCGTCGAAGAAAAGGTGTACCGACCCGTCGTCGTCCACCGACGTCGCCAGGAAGAAGGGCGTCTGGCACTCGTGGACCTGCTCCAGCGACGACCGGTCCTCGGCCAGGTGGGGAGGCAACGGGGGGACCTTCCGAGCGTACTGGAGGAGAGCCTGTACGCGAATGTCCTTTGGCGCCTGGGCGAAGCGCTGGACGACCTTGTCCAGTGTCGGCGGAATGCTCATGCGTGCAGCCTACACCACGGGCACCGCCGGTTCCAGGGCGCCTCATCCGTGAACCCCGAGCGCTCGGGTCGACGCGGTCGAACCCGTACTGGTTCGGCGGGTAGCCCCACAGCCCGCGTCCGTGCGCGGGGTCGTCCCCATGGCACCGAATGGAGGCCACCATGTCCGTCCCTACCGACTCGAATCCGAAGTTCGACCAGTACTCCAACGGCGGGAAGCTGGTCTCCACCGACTGGCTGGCCGCACACCTCGACCACCCCGACGTGGTGGTGGTGGAGTCCGACGAGGACGTGCTGCTCTACGACACCGGCCACATTCCGGGGGCCATCAAGGTCGATTGGCACATGGACCTCAACGACCCCCTCACCCGGGACTACCTCGGCGGCGAGGCGTTCGCCGAGCTCATGTCGAGCAAGGGGATCGGTCGCGACACCACCGTCGTCTTCTACGGCGACAACTTCAACTGGTGGGCGGCGTACGCGCTGTGGGTCTTCACCCTCTTCGGCCACCCCGACGTCCGTCTCCTCGACGGCGGTCGCAAGAAGTGGGTGGACGAGGGTCGGCCCATGACCACCGACGTACCGCAGCGACCCCGCGCCGACTACCCTGTGGTCCAGCGCGACGACGCGAAAATTCGGGCCTTCCGGAGCGACGTCCACGCCCACATCGACTCCGGCGGATCCCTCGTGGACGTTCGCTCGCCCCAGGAGTACAAGGGCGAGCTTCTCCACATGCCCGACTACCCCCAGGAGGGAGCCCTCCGGGGCGGACACATTCCCGGGGCGGCCAACGTTCCCTGGAAGCGCGCGGCCAACGACGACGGCACCTTCCGCGACCTCGGCGAGCTCGAAGCCATCTACGTCGACGAGCAGGGGCTGAGCTCCGACGAGGACATCATCGCCTACTGCCGCATCGGGGAGCGCTCCAGCCACACGTGGTTCGTCCTTCACCACCTCATGGGCTTCCCCAACGTCCGCAACTACGACGGCTCGTGGACGGAGTGGGGCAACCTGGTCGGCGTCCCCATCGAGAAGTAGGGCGATGCCCTGGGGAACGAACGTGCCGTGGGAGGTCGCCTTCATCGGGCTGGCGGTGGTCGTCGCGTCGTTCACGGCGCTGTGGGCGGTCAGCGTCAAGCTGAAGGACGCCAGCATCGTCGATCCCTTCTGGGGCCCCGGATTCCTCATCGCCGCCGTCACCTACCTCGTGGTGGACGGGGGCTTCACGGCCCGGGGGCTGGTGATCGTCGCCCTGGTCGCCGTGTGGGCGGGCCGCCTCGGCTACCACCTTCTGGTCCGCAACCGGAAGGAGGGCGAAGACAAGCGCTATCAGCAGATGCGCGAAGGGCGTGGTGACGCCTTCTGGTGGCAGAGCCTGTACAGCATCTTCTGGTTGCAGGCCGGCCTCTGCTGGATCATCTCGGCGCCCCTCTTCGGCTCCATCGTGAGCGGCGCGGCGCTCGGTCCCTGGGACGTTGCGGGAGCCCTCTTCTTCGCAGTGGGGTTGTCCTTCGAGAGCGTGGCCGACAGCCAGCTCGCCCGCTTCAAGGCCGACCCCTCCAACGAAGGCAAGGTGCTGAACTCGGGGCTGTGGCGGTACAGCCGCCACCCCAACTACTTCGGCGAGGCCGTGCTCTGGTGGGGCCTGTACTTGTTCGCGGTGGGAGCCGAACAGTACTGGACGGTGGTGGGGCCCATCCTCATCACCTTCCTCCTCCTCAAGGTCTCCGGCGTGACGATGCTCGAGGAGAACCTGAAGAGCTCGAGGCCGGGCTACGAGGAGTACGTCCGGCGGACCAGCACCTTCATCCCGTGGCCGCCGACGGACGACTGACGGAACGGGCTCCCGACAAAGGGAACCAGCTCGCGCGACTGACCGACCGGGCTCGCGCCCCTATTTCGGGAGCGAGGAGGTCCGTGCCGAGGCCGCCAGCGCATCGGGCTCGAGGGTGGGCCCTTCCAACGTCCCGCTGATCCGAATGCCCAGATCCAGGGCGCGGTTCGATGCCCTGAGCTGGTCGAGGACCGTCTGGGCGACCCCGGTCCGCCGCAGCGACACCGCTTCGAGTTGGTTCGCCGGAATGGAGAGCGCCATGGCCAGGTCTACCGCACCGCCGAGCTCCACGGCCCCGGAAAGCCGGGCCGACGCTCGACTTCCCTCCAGGTCCGAACGGACCACCTGGAGCATCCCCTCCTCGAGGACCAGCTCCGTGCTCCACCGATCGAAGGGGACGCTGCCCCATCGCTCCTCGGCGAGGAAGTCCGCCAGAGCCAGATTGACGCCCGTCCCCGTAACCGCGCCGTCCTGGACGACGAGCATTCCCCCGCCTCGGAGCGACGCCGATACGGGCATGAGCGTGGCGTCGAGACTCCCGTCCACCGCAAGCTCGAGGTCGAGTTGGCCGGTGATGGATTCCCCTACCGGCGTGGTCTGAAGGAGCATCCCCAGCGCCTCGGCGTCGGTGGCAGAGAGCCGGAGGGCGAAGGGTTCGTCGAGCCGCTCCCCCACCCCAACGATGAGATCCGCTTCGAAGGCGCCTTCCCAGGCGGAGAAGCTGGCGTCACGCACATGGAGGGCCGTGTCGGACATGGCCAGAAGGAACGAGACGCCCGTCAGATCGTGGGAACCGTAGAGGAGGCGACCCAGCTCCACGTCGATGGTGCCCGACACGGGGAGGTCACGCGGCCGGCGGTACTCGGCCATCTCCACGAGCTGATCCGGGCGACGTCCCTCGATCTCCCGACCACCGAGATGAGCCAGGGCGACGCGGGCATACGTGACACCGGAGGGCAACGTCGGCGGCATGGTCACCGCTCCGAGGTCGAGGGCCTCTCCGCGGAGTGACGCCTCCAGCTCGGGCGTCCCGTCGCCCTCGATGGCGAGGGGAATCCACCGGGCCAACCGGCCCGAGGTCGTCGCCGGTTCGCTGCCCACGAGGAGTTCGAGATCGGACCAGCGGATCTCCGAGTCGTCGATGTCCAGCGTCACGGTCGGGGCGTAGACGGGCACACCGATCTCCGGATGCTCCATCTGAACGCCCGTGGCGCGCACGGTGCCGTCGACGCGCACGCTGTCGAGGGCTCCGATGGGACCCGCCACCGACACCACCAGATCGGCGCCGCCGGCCAGGGTGGTCCCGTAGGGGGCGAGACCCAGACGCCGGAAGCTCTCCAGTTCAGGAGACGCCACCACGTCGGCGGTGAGGCGCCGGGTACGCCGATCGATGCGACCATCCACGAGGAACGGCCCGTCGGCGAACGTCCCGACGATGGAGTCGAAGGCGAAGGCCGTCGGCCGAACTCCCAGACGTCCCGACACGTCGGTGATCACTGGATCACCACCCAGCCGCAGTCCTGCTCCCGAGAGGCCGACGGAACCGGCGAGGGTCGGGGAGCCCTCCTGCCGGAGACTACCCGTCAGGGACAGCCGTAGATCGAGGTCTCCCTCGAGGGCAGGCACGAGCCGGGCCCGGAGGTCCTGGGGGATGGCCCTCACGAAGGGGGCCAGCTCCAGCGACCGGTTCTCGAAGCGGAGGTCCAGGACGGGATCCACCTCGGACAGGGACTCGATACGGCCGCGAATGGCCAGCGTCTCGTCCCAGTGGGTGAGCACACCGTCCTCGAACTCGATCCAGTCGAAGGAACCGTCTCCCGACGCGGTGAGCTCGAGGCTGGGCGCGTCCGTCCGCACGATCTCCTCGCTGAGTCCGGGAAAGCGGACCAGGAGGGAGTCGGCGTCACCCTGCACCCTCGCCACCCAGCGCCCATCGGATCGGGCGCCCAGCTCGATCCGACCCGATGCACCGGAGATGGCCAACGACCGGTCGCGCGGACCGTCGAACCACGTGAGGCTGGCGCCCTGGACGTCGACGTCGTCGATGGCGAATCCCACCGGTCCGTCCAGGGAGACTTCCACCACCGACGATTCGGGAACCAGATCGCCGAAGTTCGACACGCCCTCCTCCGTCACCGCGAGATGGACGTCGAGCCCGCTCACCCGCAGGTGCCGCGCCTGGACCCGACCGGTGAAGAGCGGGAGGAGAGCGGCCTGGAGATGGACGTCGTCCACGGTGACCACGGACGGGAGGTCGGACGCTTCGCCGCCACCGACACGGACGTCGGTGAGTCGGAGTCCCGGCCGGGGGAGAAGTACGACGTCCGCGCCTCCAACGGCGACGGACCGGTTCATCGCGGACGAAAGCCTGGGCTCGAGCCATGCCGACACCTCGTCCCCGTCCACGAAGAGGGCGATGGCCGCGGTGGCCAGAAGCGGCAGGGCCAGGACGAGGCCGAAGCCCACCAGGAGGCCGCCCTTCAACCAGGTCCTGTCGCTGTTCGATGTCTCGGTGCTCGGTTCCATGGTTCCCCCCATGATTCCATCGGTCGGCACGACCTTCACCGGCCAGGAGGGATGCAAAGCGAATGCCACCGCCGCGGATTCCGCGCTTCGCGGGGCAAACATCTGTTCCGTCCTCAGGGGACATCCCCGCGTCCCCCGGGAGTTGAGTAGTTTGTGCCGAGCCTGGTCCCCCACACCCGCTGCAACGACCCCGCCACGCATCCTCGTGACCCGACCCGACCCTCACCTCGTCCTCCGGGAGACCTTCGGCTTCGACGCGTTCAGACCCGGCCAGCGCGAGGTCATCGACGCAGTGCTGGAGGGGCGCGACTGCATCGCGGTCATGCCCACCGGGGCGGGGAAATCCCTCACATATCAGCTCCCGGCTCGGATCCTCGACGGCACCGTCCTGGTCGTGTCGCCCCTCATCAGCCTCATGAAGGACCAGGTGGATGCCCTGCGCGAGCTCGGCTTCGACGCCGTCGAGATCAACTCCACCCTCGACTGGGAGGAGCGCCGGGTCAGGATGGACGGCCTGAGGCAAGGCCGGTACGAACTGGTGTACTTGGCGCCCGAGGCGTTGGACGGTCGACTGCGGGACTTCGTCGAAGGATGTCCCATCTCCCTCATGGTCGTGGACGAGGCGCACTGCATCTCGCAGTGGGGCCATGACTTCAGGCCCTCGTACCGCCGCCTCCGTGGCCTGAAGAACGAACTGGACGTACCCGTGCTCGCCCTCACCGCCACCGCCACCCGCCCGGTGGCCCGTGACATCCTGCGCCAGCTCGGCATGTCGAAGCCTGCCGGGTACAAGGGATCGTTCTACCGCTCGAACCTCGAGATCGGATGCCGGAAGAAGGGGAAGGGCGGCGACACCAAGAAGGAGATCCTGGCGCTGGTTCGACGCCGCCAGGGCGAATCTGGAATCGTCTACTGCCTCAGCCGGAAGACCGTGGAGCAGACCTTCCGCTTCTTGCGGGCCAACGGGGTCAATGCGGCGCCCTACCACGCCGGCCTCGACGCCGACGAGAGGCAGCGTAATCAGGAGGCGTTCCAGCGCGACGAGGTCGACGTCGTCGTCGCCACCGTCGCCTTCGGAATGGGCATCGACAAATCCAACGTC
>CALJKZ010000668.1 GCA_937983085.1 uncultured Gemmatimonadales bacterium | reverse complement strand
GCAAGATCTCAGCTGGCAGGCGCCTCAACTGTGGCGCCCCCTCGCCCTCGAGTCCCGACGGAGCGATCACGGGTCGCGCTACCTCCGGGCCATCGCGCGGTTGCGCGAGGGTGTGCCCGTGGAGCAGGCTCGCGCCGAGATGGACGCGCTGGCCGTTAGGATGGCCGAAGAGCACCCGGTGGCCAACGGTGGGCGCTCGATCGTGGTGCTCACCCTCGACGAGCACCTCCTCTCCGAGGTCCGGCCCACGCTGATCCTTCTTCTCGTAGCCGGTCTGGCCGTGCTCCTCATCGTGTGCGCCAACGTGGCCAACCTGACGCTCGCCCGCGGCGAGGAGCGAAGAGGCGAGTTCGCTCTCCGTGCCGCCCTGGGCTCCGGCCGCGGTCGGCTCGTACGCCAGGTGGTGGTGGAGGGGGTGGTGCATGCCACTCTCGGGGCGCTGGTGGGGACGGTGGTGGTCCTGGGCGGTCGAGACGCGCTGCGAGCCCTCCAAACGCGCTTCTTCACGAACTTGGTGGACGTCTCGGTGGACTACCGGGTGGTCGTGGCCACTGCGGCCATGGCGCTCTGCGCCGGTGTCGTCTTCGGTCTACCCATGGCCCGCGCCGCTTGCTGGGTCGGACTCCGATGCGCGCGGGTGGGGGGCGCGGCGCGGGGTGGAGGTTCGGGGTCGCACTCGGCGCGCCGCTCTCTGGTCGTCGCCCAGGTCGGGCTGGCCACGACGCTTCTCGTGTTGGCGGGCCTCCTCACCCGGTCCTTCGACACCTTGGTGAGCGTCCCCCCCGGATTCGAGCCGACCAACGTCGTCACCTTCGACGCAATGCCCCCGAGCACCGACTACCCCGACACCGAGGCCGTCGTCGAATACCATCGGGCGCTCCTGGACGAACTCGTGACCATCCCGGGCGTCACCTCCGTGGCCATGTCGTCCGACCTCATGTTCACCACGGAGAACCGCTTCACGACGTTTCTCATCGAAGGTCGCGAGGTCGACCCGACCCGCCCCCTGCGCGCCGAGTATCACTCGGTGACTCCCGGCTATTTCGAGACGCTCGGTGTCCCGCTGCTGTCCGGCGCTCTCCCCGAGCCGTGGGTGACATCCGAGGAGATGCCCATCGTCATCAGCGAGCGCATGGCGGAGGAGCACTGGCCCGGCGGCGACGCACTCGGTGCGGCCCTCGTCCTCGACTGGGCGACGCCTCGGCCCATGCGTGTCGTGGGCATCGTGGGTGACGTGCTCGACGACGGATACGACGCCGATCCGGAGGCGGTGTTCTACGCGCCCTTCAGCATGCTGACCAACCGCGCGATGTCGTACGTCGTCCGGACCGAGGTCGAACCCGGGAGTCTCTTCGCACCCATCCGTCAGGCCGTGGCCGGCATCGACCCCGACATCCCGACGGCCGACCTGCGTCTGCTCGAGACCATGATGGCGGAGAGTGTGGCTCGACCACGAGCCGCGTCCCTCATCGGCTCCGTGTTCGCGTTCATCGCGGTCCTCGTGGCGGCGGTGGGGATCTACGGCGTCCTGAGCTACACGGTGCAGCTGCAGACGCGCGAGATCGGGATCCGGTCGGCCCTGGGCGCTTCGGGATCGCGCCTCCTGCGCATGGTCCTCGGTCGCTCGCTGCGCCTCGTGGTCGTGGGCCTTGGCCTGGGCACCCTGGGGGCGCTGCTGACGGGCAGGGCGCTCTCGAGCCTTTTGTTCGGCGTTCGAAGCTGGGACCCGGTCACGCTCGCGGGGGCGACGGTCCTCCTTGGAGGCGTGGCGCTTCTGGCCGCCTTGATCCCCGCCCGCCGCGCAGTGGGGATCGACCCGAAGGAGGCGCTCCGGCAGTAGTTGACGTGGGGCACGCTCTCCAGAGCCCCGAGGGCGTCGTATGCACGAGCGCCATCCGTGGCAGCGGGTCGGCCTCGAGGAGATTGGCACGGACAAGACGGACATGGAGGAGACTGACACGGAGGAGGCCCGGCCGTAGCTTTCGACTCGTCCGTCGCGCGCGGCACGACGCCCCTCCCTCTGGCCCTTCCTGGAGTGTCTCTCATCCGGTTCTTGGCGCGGGTCGGCAAGGCCATGCCCCGGGCGCTGCCCACCCTGACGATTCTCGCGGCCATGGTGGTCCTGGCTCCGGGGGGTTCACTCCACGCCCAGGCGTCGCCGGACCTTCCCACCGGTAGTCGGGTCGAGTGGGCCGTCGAGAAGCTCGTCGGCTTCGGCCTGGTGGACGACCGCATCGTTTCGGTGCGCCCGTGGTCGCGCACCGAGGCGCTTCGCCTCCTCGAACACGCGCGGTCCAACCTGAATCGGCTCTCTCCCCGCGAGCGAGCCGCGGCCGAGGCGATCCTCGATGAGGTACGATCGTCCGATGTGGAGCGCGGTCTCCGGGTAACGGGGGTGGCCGAAGTCACGGCCATGGACAGTCCCTGGCTTGCCGTTCCCCAGGACACGAACACCGGGAGCGTGGAGGCCGACGTGAACCACCTGGCCCGCTACCGGATCGGCCGGGAGTACGTCGAGGGATTGACGGGCGCCGCCGAACTGGACGTCGAAGGGTCGTTGGGCCATCGCGTGGCGGCAGAGTTTCGACCGCGCATCTGGTGGGGGGAGCCGCGCGCCGGGGTCGGAGAGGGTGGCGTTCAGGTGCTTCAAGCGCAGGCGCGACTCCAATGGTCCAACCTCCGTTTCGACGTGGGCCGGTCCACCTCCGTCTGGGGGCCGGGCCGGAACGGAGGCGGCCTCCTGGCCGGCAATACCCGCGGGTTGGACCGGATCCGTGTCTCGTCGGACGCCCCCTTCCAGTGGCCCGGCTTCCTGTCCGTGCTCGGGCCGACCCAAGCCGAGGTCTTCATCGCCGTCCTCGAGGAGGACCGTGCCGTGCCCCGGAGCAAGCTGGTGGGGTACAACGTCGCCGTGCGTCCCCATCCGCGGTTCGAGGCGTGGTTCGCCACGCTCATCCAGTCGGGTGGGGAGGGCGCTCCCACCGCCTCGGCGTGGTCCCGCATCGCCGATCACCTCCTCTTCATCGACTGGATCTTCAACGGTGGAGAGACGTTCCTCTTCTCCAACAAAGGCACGTCACTCGGCTTCCAGCTCCGCATGCCCTCGTGGCGTCACGCCCAGCTCTTCGCCGAGTTCACCCTCGAGGACAAGGGACACAACCTCCGCCGGATCTTTTGGCAGGACGGCGCGTGGCTCCTCGGCGTGTGGGTCCCACGACTGGATGTGGAAGGTGTCGCCGACCTGCGCTTCGAGTTCTACCACAGCGGATATCGGATGCACCGCCACAGCCAGTTCCGATCGGGGCGCACGCTGGATCGTCGGCTCCTGGGCCTCGGCGACGTGAACACCGACGGTGCCTTCCTCGAGGTCGGGATCAATCGACCGGGCATTCGCGCCACCGTCGAGGCCGGCGTGGAGAACCGGAGCGCCGACGTGTGGGATGCACGCTTCCGACCCGACGGTGAATTGGACGTGCTGGAGAAGATCGACGACCGGCCCGACGAGTTCTACCTCCGGGGGCTGATCTCCATCACGGCCTACGCCGATGACGGAAGGGAGTTCAGCGTGGGTGTCGGCCTCGCCAGGGTCACCGACAGCCGGTTCCAGAACGGTGCGACCCGCCACGACGGTGTCGTCCGTGTGCGGGCCGCCGTTCCCCTGGGACCCGGATTCTAGGGACTCCGCGACCGCGCGTTTCCGGCGGGACGGGTCCTGGCGGCGCTGTTCCGGTCCGTCACTCCCTTACGCGGAAGACGATGGGGAAGGAGACCCACACGGCGACACGTTGGTCACGGTTCAGCGCGGGTGAGAAGCGATACAGCGTGGCCACCGACTGGGCGGCCCGGTCCAACGCCTGGTGGCCGGAGCTCTCGTCGAGGCGCACGTCCTGGACCTCTCCGTTCTCGTCGATGTGGACCAGGACTTGAACGGTGCCACCGATCCCGGCGTCGCGCAGGAATGCGGGGTAGGCTCGCTCCAGCGCCCGGACGATCTCGGGGCCGTTCACGATGGCCGGCGCCACGGTGTACGGCACGAGGGTCGTCGTCCGGAGGCCGCGCATCTCGCCACCTGAAGGCGGGAGCGGAAGGGCGTCGGGGGGATTCGCGGCGAGGGTGGTCTTTCCAATGGTCACGTCGTCGTCGAGCTGCACGGGGCTCACCACCGGTGTCGCGGGGACATGGAGCTCGTCCGGAGGCTCGGGGAGGTCGATCTCGGTGGGCACGTCGATGAGCGTGAGGATCTCGGCGTCGACGGTGACCACCTCGGCGGTCAGGGTGGGCCAGAGCGCGAAGGTGGCGAAGTGGACCACCGTTGCGGCGATCATCGACGTCCAGAGCCAGGCGGAGAAGCTCGTCTTCAACCGATCGTTGGCGGGGGCCGCCTCTCGGGGCGCGCGGGCGCCGGAAGGTCTGTGCCGCATCGTACCATCCTCCTCGTACGGGGGAAGGAGCCGCGACACCGCGGCGCGCCGCTCCCTTGCTGTACCCTACGAGGACGTGGACGACGCGCTTACGTGCACACCCGACTCCTTCTCTACACCCTCGCCGACACCTCGTCGAAGGCGGCGCGAACCCGGTCGAGGCCTTCCAGAAGCTCGTCCTCGGGGTTCCCGAAGCCGAGGCGCAGGTGGTGGTCCATGCCGAAGTGGTCTCCGGGCACCACGAGCACCGATTTCTCCACCCGGAGCTTTTCGGCGAAGTCGCTGGAGTTCACGGGGGCATCGTAGCGGGTGTAGCAGATGGCGCCGGCGTCCGGCGGTCGGTAGCTGAACCTTCCTTCTTGGGCCGCCATCCATTCCTCCAGCACGCCCAGGTTCTTTCGGACGATTCCGCGTGTGCGTTCGCCGATCTTCTCCCGCGTCGACGGCTCGAGGGCCACACGGGCCAGGAGGTCCGAAACCGAGGCCGGGGCGATGGTGGTGTAGTCGGTTCGGCCCCAAAGCTCTGGGACGAGGGACTCGGGTCCGACGACCCAACCGAGGCGGAGGCCAGGCAGGCCGTACGCTTTCGACAGCGAATTGGTCACGATGACCCGCTCGTGGACCCCCCAGAACGACGGAGTACGTTCCCCATGGGACTCGGCGCCGGCATACACCTCGTCGGCGAGGATCCACGCTCCGTACCGTTCGGTGAGGTCGGCGATGGCGTCCATGGACTCCCGGGTGAGGGAGGCGCCCGTGGGATTGTTGGGGTTGGTGACGAGCACGAACGATGCCCCGGCCTTCAACGCATCCTCGAGGGCGTCGAGGTCGGGCTGCCATCCCTCGTCCTCGTTCAGGTGTACCGGCAGGAGTCGCGATCCGAAGGATTCGAGAAGGCCGGGGACCTGTCCGTACGTCGGAAGGACGATGGCCGCCGTAGCACCGCCTTCGAAGAGGTGCCAGAACGAGACGAAGTTGGCTTCGGCCCCCCCGATGGTGACGAGAATCGAGGCGTCGGAAGCTCCCTCGTACTGATCGGCGATGAGCGCCCTGAGCTCATCGGAGCCATTGGATTGACCGTATCCCAGGAGCGTGTCGTCGACCCCGACGTCGCGACCGGAAAGCTCCGCGAGCTCACCCACCGTGAGGGGGTGCACGCCGCTTTCGGAGAGGTTGATCTCCACGCGGTGTTCGTAGGTCGACTGCCACCGCTCCATGCGGAAGGGTGAGTACTTCACGGTCGTCTCCGTGGTGCTGTGGGGCTCGGGTGGACCGGAACCTCCGCCCTCCGTCGCCACCGCGTCAACTCCGCCTTGGCCAGACCCGTTAGATTCCCCGACCCCGGTCCCCCCGGTGCCGGCGCGGCCGCGGCGCACCAAACCCACACCTTCGTCTGCCATGAGAAAGGTTCTCCTCGTCATCCTGGATGGTTGGGGTCACTCCGACTTCCAAGGCGAACCGGATGGGAGCAACGCCATCGAACTGGCCGACGTGCCCACCTTCCGCCGTCTCTACTCGAATCGGCCCCGGACCCGTCTGGCGTGTTCCGGGCGCGACGTCGGACTGCCGGCGGGTCAGATGGGCAACTCGGAGGTCGGTCACCTCAACCTGGGCGCCGGTCGCATCGTGAATCAGGACATCGTCCGGATCGACCGGTCCATGGAGGACGGTACCTTCGCGGACCGACTGGGGTTGGACGCCATCGCCGATTCGCTCCGAGAATCGGGAGGTGCGCTCCATGTGGCGGGTCTGGTGTCGGACGGGGGAGTTCACAGTCACCTCCGCCACTTCGAGGGTCTGCTGGAGCGGTGGCCCTCGGACGTACCTCTCAGGCTCCACTGCTTCACCGACGGGCGCGACACCTCGCCGACGGGCGGCCGGGGCTACCTGGAAGGCCTGGCCCAGGCGTGTCGTCGCCACGAGGCATGGGCCATCGCGTCGGTCACGGGCCGCTATTGGGCCATGGACCGGGACAAGCGATGGGACCGCACGAAGAAGGCATTCGACCTCATGGTTCGGGGCGAGGCCGAGGAGTGGGCCGACGACATCGGCTTCCTGGAAGCCAGTTACGAGGAGGGCACAACCGACGAGTTCGTGGAGCCCACCGGCATCCGGGGCGTCGGTGAGCAGGGCATGGGCGCCGATGACGTCGTGCTCCTCATGAACTTCCGAGCCGATCGGATGCGGCAGATCACGGCGGCGCTCTGTCATCCCTCGTTCGAGGGTTTCGAGCGACCCAGGTCGCTCCCATCGAGAGTCGTGTCCATGACGGAGTACGAGGACGATCTGCCCACCACCGTCGCCTTCGAAGCCGTCGACGTGCGCATGGGCCTCTCCGAGTTCCTGGCCTCCCAGGGGCGCTCCCAGCTCAAGGTCGCCGAGACGGAGAAGTACGCCCACGTCACCTACTTCTTCAACGGAGGAGAGGAGACGCCGTGGGCCGGAGAGGACCGGGTGCTCATTCCGTCACCCAAGGTGGCGACCTACGACCTCCAGCCCGAGATGAGCGCCCGGGGCGTCGCCGACGCGGTGGTCGAGGGCCTGAAGGGCGACTACGACTTCATTCTGGTGAACTTCGCCAACCCCGACATGGTGGGGCACACGGGCGTCATTCCGGCAGCCGTCTCGGCGTGTGAGGCCGTCGACGGCTGCCTTGGTGACATCCTGCAGGAGGTCTCGGATCATCCCGAATGGGTGGCTCTCGTCACGGCCGATCACGGCAACTGCGAGAAGATGCTCAACGAAGACGGGAGCGTTCACACGGCGCACACCACGGAGCCGGTGGACTTCATCGTCTTCGACCCCCGGCAGGAGGAGGCGCTCGACGATTCCGCGCGGGATCCCTCGACCTGGCTCCTCGCCGACGCACGCCTCGCGGACGTTGCGCCGACCGTGCTCGCCTACCTGGGCATCGAGCCGCCGGAGGCCATGGACGGTCGTGACATTCTGGGCCCCACACGGTCCGACACAGGCCCCTCGCCGGCTGGCGGAGACGAGTAGCCCGTGGACCGCGACGCTCTCCTGGAACGGGTGCTCAGCCTCGCCGACGAGGAGGATTGGACGGGAGCCGCCGAGTTGCTTCGTGACCACTTGGACGACTTCGACGAGGACCCAGCCGTTCACTGTTGGCTGGGTGTGGCCGAGCGGGAGCTTGGGATGGAGGGCGTCGCGTACGAGCGCTTCAAACGTACCCTCGCCCTGGATCCCACCGACCCCTATGTGCTCGCAACGGCCGGCAATGGGCTGGCCCAGTTCGACGACCCGGACGCGGAGACGGCGCTGCGGGCGGCTGCGGTGACGGCGCCGGAGGTCGCTGTCGGTCGGTTCTTCTACGGCGCGTACCTGGCCCGGGAGGGCTTTGTCGAGCAGGGCCTCGAGGAGTTGACCGCCGCCCGGGAACTGGACCCCGAGGACCCGCAGATCGCCTACGAGCTGGCTGTGGCCCACGCCTTCACTGGAGACCACGACCGCGCCACGGACGTTCTCGCCGACGCTGTCCGGTTGGCCCCGGAGGACGGGTGGACGAGGGTGGTCTTCGGCCTCGAACTCCTGGAGGCCGACCGCCTGGAGGAGGCCGCGGGGGAGCTCATTTCCGGCGCCCGCCTCCGGGAAGACGACGTGTACGCTCAGCTTGCCGCGGCGCTGGCTGCAGCCGCCACAGGATTGGACGAAGACGCGTGGGAAATGCTGGAACGGGCGCGCATGAACGCGGCCGAGGCCGACCTGGTCCTCGTGACCAGCGTCGAGGACCGACTCGATCTGGGGCATGAGGAGTCGCGGGCGCTCCTCACGGAAGACCTCGCCCCCAACATGCTGCGCCTGCGACTGAGCGAACGGCCCTGAACGCGGAGCTCCCTTCGTGACCCGACTCTCCATCGACTTCGAGCGCCACAGGCTGGACAACGGCCTGAAGGTGGTCCTCGCTCCGGATCCGACGGTACCCATCGTCGCGGCCAACCTCTGGTATGGGGTGGGCTCCAGGAACGAGCAGGAGGGCAAGACCGGATTCGCCCACCTCTTCGAGCACATGATGTTCCAGGGCTCGGCCAACGTGCCCAAGAACCGGCACTTCGAACTCATCGAAGGCGTCGGCGGCACGCTGAACGCCACCACCTGGTTCGATCGCACGAACTACTTCGAGACGGTCCCGTCGGTGGATCTCGAGTTGGCCCTGTGGTTGGAGTCCGATCGCATGGGGTGGATGCTTCCGGCCATGACGCAGGAGAAGCTCGACAACCAGCGCGAGGTGGTGAAGAACGAGAAGCGCCAGCGCTACGACAACCAGCCGTACGGAGATTGGGACGAGCGCGTCCAGCGTTTGGTCTACCCCGAGTCCCATCCCTATCACCACACCGTCATCGGATCGATGGAGGACATCGACGGGGCGACCCTCGACGACGTGCGCTCCTTCTTCGAGACCTTCTACGTGCCTAACAACGCCGTCCTGACGTTGGCCGGAGACATCGATCCGCGGCGTGCGCTGGACGCCGTGAAGCGCTACTTCGGCGAGATCGAGCCCGGCGCCGACATCCCGGCACTCCCGGGTGATCCGGACGTCGGGGCGCGAATTGGCACCACGGTGCGAGACCACGTGGTTTCCGACGTGCCTCTCCCGAGGGTCATCATGGCGTTCCGCGTCCCGCCGTTCTCGTCCGACGACTTTGCGGTGGCTCGCGTCACCGGGGCCCTCCTGGGAACCGGGCGGGCCGCACGCTTTTATCGCCGGCTGGTGCGGGAGCGCCGGATCGCCAAGAGCGTCGTCACGTACGTGTATCCACTGCTCACCGGTCAGTCGATGATGCTGGTATGGGCCACCGGATATCCCGACACGGCACCGGCGGCGTTGGAAGCGGCCATGTCCGAGGAGATCGCCGCATTGCGGAGTGCCGAGGAACGGGAGGTCCATCGGGCCATCGCCCTCACGGAGACGGACCTGGTCCGCACGCTGGAGCGGCTCTCCGAGCGCGCCGACCTACTCTCCATGTACGACCTCTACTTCGACGAGCCCGACCGACTCAACCAGGAGCTCGATCGGTTGCGGGCCGTCGAACTGGATCAGATACGGGAGTTTGTCGAGGAGCGTCTGGGCGAGGACAACCGAGCCATCGTGACGTACGAGCCGGAGGCGGACCGATGAGCGACCTGGACCGCTCCCGCCCCCCGGCGCGAGGCACCTTCGCGGACTTCGACTTCCCGGCGGTGGACCGCACCCGCCTGCCGACGGGGCTCGACCTGCGTGTAGCCCGGCTCCATCGCTTGCCCGTGGTGAGCCTGAACCTGTTCATGCGGGCGTCGGAGGCTGCCCTCTCCTCTGCCAACGCCGGCCTGGCCGTGGCCACGGCCGACACCATCGAGGGAGGCACCCGAAAGAGGAGCGGATCGGCTCTGGCCGAGGCGCTGGAGGGGATCGGTGCCCGGATGTCGGCCTCGGCCGGGTGGGAAGGGACGAGCCTTTCCCTCTCGTGTCTCGCGGTTCGCCTTCCCGAGGCGCTGGCCATCGTCGCCGAGGCGGTGCTCCAACCCGGCTTCCCCGACGACGAAGTGGAACGGGTCCGCGAACAACAGCTCGCGGCCATCCGACAGCGGCTCATGGATCCCTCGTCCCTGGCCACGGACTCGGCCAACGAGAGGTTCTTCGCCGACCACGTGCCCTGGGCTCGCCCCATCGGGGGAAGCGCTGACTCCGTGGCGAAGATCGATTCCGCCGAAATGTCGGCGTGGGCCGAGGCGAATTTCCGGCCGGAGCGAGGTGGGCTCGTCGTCGCAGGTGACGTCGACCCCGGAGAAGTCGCGGCCATGGTTCTGGACCACTTCGGCGACTGGACGGGTGCCCCGGCCAACGAGGCCCGCTTCGAGGTGGCGGCGCGGACGACGGAACGGCGTATCCATGTCGTCCACCGGCCCGGGTCGGTGCAGTCGGAGATCCGCATCGGTCACCTGGGCACCCGGCGGTCCGATCCGGACTACTACGCCCTCAGCATCGCCAACATGGTCCTGGGAGGCATGTTCACGAGTCGGCTGAATCTGAACCTGCGTGAGCGGAACGGATTCACCTATGGGGTGCGCTCGCGGTTCGTGCTGCGGACCGCTCCGGGTCCCTTTCGCGTGTCCACCTCCGTCGGCAACGACGTGACGGCCAGTGCGGTCTACGAGATCATGAATGAGCTGGAGGCCATGGCCGAGGTCGGGCCTACGGAGGCCGAGGTCACTGCCGCGCGGGACTACGCCGCGGGCATCTTCGGACTACAGCTCGAGACCGCCGGACAGATCGCGACACGGGTCAGCCAGCTCGTGGTGTACGATCTCCCCGACCACCACTTCGACGAGTACCGGGACAGGGTCCGAGCCGTCGACGCCGAGGCGGCGGCCGCCGCCGCCCGGCGCCACATCCGTCCGCACGAGGCCCAGATCGTGCTCGTGGGCGATGCCGGTGTCATCGCGTCGGACCTCGAGGCCCTGGACCTCGGACCCGTGGATGTCGTCGGGGGAGGGGCGTAGCCGCGTCTCGCCGGCTTTTTGCTCCCTCCGAGGGGCGCACCGCGACCCCTCGTGCAACGTCCGAGGGGGGGATTCGTATCCAAGGGTGTGACGGCGGTCGTCGACCGGGCTTCTGCCGATCTGTCCCATTTCCTGTCTCTGGAACGTCACATGGATAGGACGGAGGGACGGCGAAGGGCCGAAAGTACGACGTTCCCGGGTTGGCACGGCATCTGCACCTGATGTAGGGCGTGATCGAGTGCATCTGCCGATTAGGCGGTTTGCCGCAACGAGGAGGTGTGGCGTGGCCAAGGCACGATTGAAAAAGGACAACGAGCTGCAGCTGCAACCGAGCCCTGCTCGGGAGCACCGTCTGCGCCTCGAGGACATGAACGACTCGGAGGTCGTACAGGCCTCCCTGGACGGGGACCCGCGCGCCTTCAACGAGCTGGTCCGCCGATATGACCAACGCCTGCTCAACTTCGTCTACCGGACCATCGGGGATCGGGAGCGGAGTCAGGATCTGGTCCAGGAGACCTTCGTGCGGGTGTACCGACACCTGCATCGCTTCGACCAGACGAAGAAGTTCTCCACCTGGATCTACACCATCGCCAGCAACCTGGCGAAGAACGAGCTCCGTAATCGTTCGCGGAATCCGCTGGTCCTCTTCCAGACCCTCAAGAAGAACTGGGACGCCGACCACAGGCCGCTGGAGTGGGAGGACACTCAGTTCAAGCCCGACGATCTCTTCCGGAAGCGCCACCTGCGGTCGAAGGTCGAAGAGGCCGTGGAGCAGCTCCCGGAGCATCACCGCATCGTCTTCGTCCTTCGCGAGATGGAGGGCAAGACCTACGAGGAGATCGCCGACATCACCGGCTGCAACCTCGGGACCGTGAAGAGCCGGCTGAACCGTGCCCGCAACAACTTCGCGAACATCATCGCGCCCATGATCGACTGACGTTCGGGATCGCCCGTGGGGAGGTGTGGACGGGAAAGAGCCCCCGCTGGATCACTCCGGCGGGGGCTCGGTGCATCCACGAACGGACCCGACGACGGGAACCCTCCTCATCGGGCACAGTATGACACGAGCACCACGCGCGGGGAGTCGCTGTCGCCGCGCCCCATGACGAGTTCGAATCCATGAACTGTTCACAGGTCGTAGCCCACTTCACCGACTACCTCGACGGCACTGCGTCCGCCGAGGACGCGGCGGCCATCGAGGGACATCTGGATGGGTGTCCCGCCTGCGTCCGGTACGAAAACGTGCTTCGCAACGGCTCCGCGTTGCTGCGGACCCTCCCCGAGCCCGAGTTGCGCGAGGACTTCGTTCCCCGCCTGCAGCACAGGCTCTTCGACGTGGACAACGAGCGCGCCATCCGGGCTACATCCGACTCGGGGGCCCCGGCCATGACGGTGGCGGCCATCGCCGTGCTCCTGGCGGTCATCGCCTGGTCGCCGGTTCTCTTCAGCGGTGCACCCATGGTGCAGCTCGACCCCATCGTGGTCGACCGTGCGCCCATCCGAAACGCCGAGCGCCCCCGGAGCGTCACACCCCCGGGAACCTTCAGCACGGCGACCCAGGACGGTCTGCCCGAAGGGCTCTGGGCCAACACCCTGCTTTACGACTACACGCCCCTGTCGCAGCGCTACGAGCAGCGGGCGCGGGTGCGACGGACGTCCGAACTCGGCCGTTGAGCCTCGGGAAGGGGTGACTAGCCTCGTCGAAGCCATCCCCGGGCTGGGCAAGGATCGTGGCGGCGTCTTCTATCTCCACGGCGAGGATCACTTCCGGAAGGAAGCCGCCGTGCGCGCGCTGGTGGAAGCGCACCTCGATCCGGCGACCAAGGACTTCAACTACGATCCCTTGAGGGGAACCGAGGTCGATGCGGAGACGCTGGCCTCGGTCCTCGCCACCCCCCCCATGATGGCCGAGTGGCGCGTCGTCGTCCTGCGGGAGGTCGAGGGGCTGGCATCCACCAAGAAGGCGCGGGACGAACTCTTGAGCGTCACCCAACGGCCGCCACCCGGTCTCGCGCTCATCATGAGCTGCACGGTGCCGTCGGGTTCCAAGGCCAAGTTCTATCGGGATCTGGCCAAGCACGCCCGCTCCGTCGAGTTCCGGGCACTGAGCGAGAACGACGTGCCGGGCTGGCTCATGGAGCGGGCACAGGCGGCCCACGGACTCGCCCTCGAGCCCGATGCCGCCCGGGCGTTGGGCGCCGCCATCGGGACGGATCTCGGCGTGCTCTCTCAGGAGTTGGAGAAGCTGGCCCACTTCGTGGGTGATCGGGACACCATCGACGCTGCGGACATCGAGGCCGCGGGGACCAAGCTGCCCACCCAGGACCGGTGGCGGTGGTTCGATCTCGTAGGCGACAGGGACTTCGAGGAAGCGCGTCGCACGCTCCCGGTTCTGCTCGGCCAGGGCGAAACCGGCGTCGGTCTGGTCATCGGACTGTCGGCCCACCTCCTGCGCTTGGGCATCGCTGCGGAACGTGGGGCCGGAGGCCTCGAGCAGGTCCTCCCCCGTCATCAGCAGTGGTTGGCGAAGCGCGTCGTCGGTCAGGCACGGAAATGGCAGGTAGACGAAATCGACGAGGCTCTGGCCGGCCTCCGCGACGTGGACCGGCTTCTCAAAGCGAGCCCACACACCGACGAGCATTTCCTGGAATCCTGGATTCTGGGCCTGCGGGCCCGGGCGGAGGCGGCATGACGCGACGCAACGATCGACTCCTCGTGACCACCGCGTTCGTGGCGGGTCTCGTGGCGGCCTGGGCCATCCCGGCCGCGGGCCAGTCGCCCCTCGAACAGGTGGATCGGCTCGCTCGCATGGGGCGCACCGACGAAGCCCGGGCGGCTTTGTCGGAGTGGTGGGAGGGTGACCGCAGCCGCGCGTCCCGCAGGGACCTGCAGCGCGGTCTGTGGCTACGCGGCCGCCTCACCGTGGACCCGGTTCAGGCGGAGTTGGACTTCCAACGGCTCGCCGTTCTCTACCCCAGCGGGGACTTCACCGCCGACGCCATCTTGCGCCTGGCCCAGGCGGCATGGGCCATGGGCGACGAGGAAGCGGCCCGACGCCACCTGGAGACGCTGGAGCGCGACTACCCGAGGTCGGACGCGCTGGAGCAGGGCCGGGCGTGGATGGCCGACGCCGGACCCTTACCGGCGGAGGTCGACCGATCCCGGATCACCTCGGCGGAGAGGGCACCGCCCAGCGCCGCCCCCGTCGCGGGTCCGGTCGAGGATCCCCCACCGGTGGCGCCTGGCGGATACTCCGTCCAGCTCGGCGCGTTCGCCGAGGTCGAGCGCGCCCGCTCGCTCTACGAGTCGGTTCGGGCGGAGGGCGTCGACGCCCGCATCGTCCAGGTCGAAGGCAGCAACTTCACCCACGTGCGCGTAGGCAGCTTCATCCAGCGAGCGGATGCAGTGGAGCTCCTCGAAGACCTCAACGCCATGGGTATCAGCGCGGCCCTGGTTCGAGATGCCCGACCGGAGAGGCCCGTCGGCAACGACTGACCTGCCCGAGCGACCCGCCGAAACGACGCGGGACGTCAGAGCGAGTCGAGTGCCCGTTGGAGGCGCTCCATGACCTGGCCCGCCAGGTCCCTCATGTCCTCTCGGCCCGTTACGCCGAGTTGTTGGACCGCGTCCAGGGCGGCCACCACCGTCTTCCCGGGCTCCTCACCCTCGTAGACGACGACATTGCACGGCAGGAGCAGCCCGATGTCGATCTCTGCGGAGAGGGCCTGGTGCGCGAGGGGCGGGTTGCACGCGCCGAGGATGGTGTAGGGTCGAAAGTCGACGTCCAGCTTCTGCTTCAGGGTGTCTCTCACGTCGATCTCCGTGAGGATTCCGAACCCCTCGGCCGCCAGGGCCTCGCGGACGCGGGGCTCGACGCCCTCTAGGGATCCTTCGACGGTGCGCTTGTAGCCATAGCCCAGATCCATGCTCATCCGATGTCTCCGATGTACTCTGCGGGAATGGGGAAGTCGGGAGTCTCCCCCTGCCAGAAGACCGAGACGACGTACCAGCGCGTGCCGTCGAACATCAACTGTATGGAGTTGATTCCTCGAGCGAAGGGCTCCTCGTCCGAGCGGCTCCGGTACGACTCGTAGGTGCTGAACGTGTGGGCGATCATCCCATAGCGCTCGGTGACTCTTCCGATCTCGGCTTCGACGAAGCCGTTCTCCTCCAGGAAGGGTGCGACCTGGTCGACGTAGGCGGCCGGGGTCATGACATTCCGTCGGACGTCGCCAGCAGGGGTTCGGCCCACCGGACTGAGGGTCGCGCCCTCGGCGAAGAGTGATCGGAACCGATCCCAGTCCCGCCCCTCACCGGCTTCACCGGAGATGACGTCGTACAGGGCGGTGATGATGGCGTCGATGGACTCGACGTCGCCCGGCTCCGCGCCCTGGCCGGCGACCGGTGGCGCGCTGAGGGTGGCTCCGGCTGCAAGGAGAAGGAGGGTGAGGGGGATTCGCTTCAGCATGTCTCGTCTCTCCAGCATGTCG
>CALJKZ010000667.1 GCA_937983085.1 uncultured Gemmatimonadales bacterium | reverse complement strand
GAGGTGGACGAAGCTCACTGCGGGATCGCTGACCGGGCGGAAAGGAGCGGGTGGGACCCCAACGTAACTCCCACGATTTCCGGGGCACAGGCGCCAGGGGGCCTGCCCTTGCGGGTCAGGCGTCCCCCGGCGGGACTGTTGGGATCACGACAGGTTTGTCTGCCGCACTAGCGGAGCGTCATGGCCGCCAGGCCGTCGGACAGCTGGATGATCACGTACTGCTTCCCCTCGTGCATCCAGCTCGACATCCCGTACCGCGATACGCCGGGAATGGGGACCGCGCCGACGCGTTCACCCGTGTCCTTGTCGATGGCGAAGAGGTGGGGCGTCCCGTCGGCGGTCTGGCCCGTGGCGAGGAGCAGCGTGGGCGTAGCCGTCATGGCCGCGTGCCCTCGGCGGCCCCGGTTCGCCGGCACGTCGGGGACGCCGGCGAGGAGCGGGTGGTTCCGGATCATCGCCTGTTCGTCTTCCGGAGCGTCGCCGTGGGGGATGGTCCACAGGTGCTCACCGGAGTTCATGTCGAGGGCGACGATCCGACCCACGGGCCCCTTCCAGAGGGGAAGACCGTCCAGCGTGGCCATGTCGGGACGGCGCGCCTCCGGTACGCCGGGGCCTGACGCTCTCGACCAGTCCGAATAGGTGGTGCCCGTCTGGTGCTCCCCGTCGAGGGGCGACTCTGCAGCCGCCATGAGAATCACCGGCGAGC
The DNA here is from genome assembly GCA_937983085.1 of uncultured Gemmatimonadales bacterium. Lineage (GTDB taxonomy): Bacteria > Gemmatimonadota > Gemmatimonadetes > Longimicrobiales > Gaopeijiaceae > UBA2589. The sequence goes on along the minus strand of CALJKZ010000667.1, from coordinate 14,684 downwards.
ATCCGCTGGTGGAGGTGACGAAGAGGACCCCCTCTACCGGGTCGGCGACGGGTGGACCGGTGATGTTGGCGCCCCCGCCTCCGCCGGGGCAGATGAGGGCGGGTCCGTCCGGTCCCCCGATGTGGGTCGGAGCCGCGAAGAACTCGACGAAGAGGTGGTTGTCCCGGGCGTACTCCAGCGCCATCTGCCGGATCTCGGGGGAGTAGTCGATGAGGTCGTTCTCCGTTCGACCCTGCACGTCGAACGGCGGGGGCTCGGTGGGGAAGGGCTGGGTCGGGGGGAGCTGCCCGCCCGGGACCGCCGAGTGGGGTACGGGGCGCTCGGGCACCGCCCCGCGAGGCTGTCCGGTCTCCCCGTGCACGGCGAAGACGAAGGCCTGCTTCGTCACCTGGAAGATGCCGGGCACCTCCCTGCCGTCGACCTCCACGTCCAGGAGGATGGGCGCCGTCGGCGTGTCGTAGTTCCAGATGTCGTGATGGACCATCTGGTAGTGCCACGCCTTTTCACCGGTCTCTGCGTGCAGTGCGATGAGGCTGGTGCCGTAGAGGTTGTCGCCCGGGTGGAAGCCACCGTAGTAGTCGATGGTCGGCCCGTTCGTGGGGATGTAGACCATCCCCAGCTCCGGGTCGGCCGCGATGGGCGCCCACGACGAAACGTCCCCGGTCCACTCCCACGCGTCGTTCTCCCACGTCTCGTGGCCCTCTTCTCCCGGCCGCGGAATGACGTTGAACTTCCACGTGTGCTCGCCCGTTGCCGCGTCGAAGGCGAGGATGTCACCCGGGACGTTCTCCACCCGGGTCTGGTTGTAGCCCTGCTCGGCGGAGTTGCCGACGACGACGGTCCCGTTCACCACGATGGGCGGTGAGGACGCCGTGATGTAGCCCAGTTCCTGCGGGATGCCCTGATCGGGGTCGTCCTCGCCGTTCCAGGGGGGCCATGGTCCCCAGTCCTCGATGAGCGGGGGAATCAGATCGACGACCCCCGTGGAGGGAAACCCGGGAATCGGGACGGCCTCGCCCCAGTTCTCCAACGGTTGCCCGCTCTCGATGTCGATGGCGTGCAGGAAGAACGCGGGCGTGGTGATGAAGATGACGCCGCGGCCATCCACCTCACCGTAGGCGACTCCCTTCCCGTAGCCCTTCCGCATGGAGTACTCGTAGCGGCGGGTCTTCGGCTCCGAGTAGCTCCAGAGGAGTTCCCCGGTTTCAGGGTCGAGGGCGACGACGTGACGCCGGTCGCCGGTGACCGTGATGAGCTTGCCGTCCACGTACGTGGGTGTCGCCCGGGACGTGCTCGGCCCGAAGCTCAGCGCGCTGAACTCCCACGCGATGTCGAGATCCCCGAAGTTCTCCGTCGTGATCTGATCGGCGGGCGTATAGCGGGCGTGTCCGGCGTCTCCACCGAGGTAGGTCCACTGACCGTTTTCGACCCCCGGCAGCTGAGCTTCGAGGGGTGTGGTGAGGGTCCCGAGCGCGACGAGGACGAGTCCCAGGACGGGTACGAGAGCGCGGACCCGGGGGGTCGGCGTCCCTGCGCCCGAGGTGAAGGTGAACGAGGCAAGCGGTTCCGCGAGTCGGAATCGCAGCACGAACCCACCCGAACGGTGAGCCGTCATAGTCGCCTCCCTTGCCGGTGAAGACCGGGCGCTGAGGTACGTCGAGGGACCTGATCGTGCGGACCGTGGCCGGGCGGCGCAAGGACGATCCTTGCAGTCGGCTCCGTGTAGGACCAACCATGCAATCCATGCATCCCACTTCTGCACGTGCGCGCCGCTTGGCGGCCACATTTGCCGTCTTGTCCTGCTCCGTCATGGGTCACCCGGTAGCTGCCCAAGATCCCCTTCCGTTGGTGGGCGTCGACGTGGACCTCGAGGCGTACGGAATGGAGGCGGCCGAACAGATCCGTCGTGGACGCATTTCCGTGGCGTACGCGCCGGAAGGGGCGCGGCTGGCCATCTACTACCTCCGCTTGGATCCCGTCCAACCGAGGGTCACGTACCCGGAGCCGCCTCCGGTACCCGATCCCGACCCCCGACCGAGCCCGGAGACCCGCGAGACGGCCCTTTGGGTCTGGGCCACGGCGGAGATCCTCCGGGATCCGGACGAGCGGGTGGCGTTCCTCGATTTCATCGAAGCGCAGAGGATCACCCGGGTCTTCCTCTACCTCGCCGCGGCCGAGGGCGAACGGCCCGCGGCCGGCTTCATCCCCTTCTCCAGCGCCGAGCTCGGACCTCTGCTCGCTCAGCTCCGGGAGCGCGGCGCCCTCGCCTACGCCCTCGACGGGGATCGCGACTACGTCCTGCAGGAGAACCATCCCGGGGTCTTCCGAACCGTCCGTCGGCTGGTGGAGCACAACCGGTCGGTACCACCCGAGCAGCGTTTCCACGGCGTCCGCTACGACATCGAGCCCTACCTGGCCCCGGGCTTCCAGGGCCCCATCCGCCAAGAGCTTCTCGACGGGTACGTGCAGCTTCTCGCCGGCGTATCGGAGATCGCCCGTGGCGGTGACCTGGCCGTGGCCGTCGACATCCCCTTCTGGTTCGACTCTCCCGACGAAGAGACGGGCGAGTTCATGACGGCGACCCTGGAGGGCGAGACCCGGCCCATGCTCGACCACATCATGGCCCTGGTCGACGACGTGGCCATCATGGACTACCGGACCGACGCCTTCGGCGCCAACGGTGCGCTCGCCCATGCCTATCATGAGCTGCGTATGGGAGAGCGACTGGGCGTCGACGTGTTCGTGGGCGTGGAGACCGTACGCCTCGTCGACGAGGACCTCCACACCTTCTACGGTCCCATCCGGGAGGGCCTCCCGGAGCACGCCGAAGCCCGCTGGCTGGTCCTCGTGGATGGCGGCGCGGCATCGGACGATGCCGGACAGCGCCCCCGAGGCACCGCAACGCGCATCTGGCTCGTGGACAGCGAAGAAGCGCTGAAGGAGCTACGAGACAGGGTCGGGGGCGCGCGCCTGGTTCGTCACTGGCCGGCCGGGCGTCCCATCCGCGTCGCCGCCGACATGCAGTCGTTCCGGAACCACGGACCGGAGAAGATGCGTGAAGTGACGGGCGAGATCGTGCGGCGCCTGGTGGCGAGCCCCGCGTTCGCGGGACTCGCCTTCCACGACTATCGGGGACTCAAGGAGCTCCTCTCCAAGTAGTCGGTCGCGTCCAAGGAGCCGGTCGCGTCGCGCTAGTCGCCCCGCATGGCGTGGGCCGGGTCCGTCCGCGTTGCCGATTGGGCCGGCACCACGCACGCCAGGAGCCCCGTCGCGACCAGGGTCACGGCGATGACGGCGTAGATCGACGGATCGTCCACCTCGACGCCGTAGAGGACGATGCGCATGGACCGGCTCATGAGGGCGCCCAGAATGAGGCCGAAGCCTACGCCCAGGCCCAGCTGGCCGGCGCCGCGACCGACGACCATGCGTACGAGGGCTCGGGGTTTCGCCCCCAGGGCCAGCCGCACCGCCATCTCCCGGCGTCGCTGGTTCACGCCGAACGCCATGACGCCGTACAGGCCCACGGTGGCCAGGAAGAGGGCCACGATGCCGAACACGGAGAAGAGGCTGCCGAACAGGCCGAACGCCCACGTCGACTCGTCGATGGCCCGGTCCATGGTGAGGAGCTGGTAGACCGGCAGGTTCGGGTCGATCTCCGTGACCACCTCGCGCGCCCGGGGTGCGAACGCTTCAGGCTCCTCCCTCGTGCGGACGGCGAACGACGCGAAGGCGATGTCCAGCGACCCCTGAGGGACGAAGATCCGCTCCGGGCGCTCCAGGTCGTCGCCGATGCCGCCGACGTTCCCGCCCACGTGCATGTCGGGCACGACGCCGACGATACGCATCCACGGGCGGGGCGAATCCGAGCGGCCGATACGGACGCGCTCGCCGAGTGCGGGGCGTCCCTCCAGATACGTCGCCACGAAGCTCTCGTTGACCACGGTGACGGGGTCGCCGCCGCGTCGGGCTTCCAGGACGTCGAAGCCTCGGCCCTCGAGGATCTCCACGCCGAACGTCTCGAAGAAGCCGGGCGTGACGACGCTGGTCCGGACGAAGGGGTAGTCCTGGTCCGTGGGGTAGCTCACGCCATCGACGCCGAAGTAGTACAGGCCGGCACCCAGTCCCGGCAGGTCCGACGTCAGGGCGGCGGACACGACTCCGGGCTCGGCGGCGAGTCGTTCCTCGAGTTCGAGGAAGAACTGCTCGCGGGCGTCCGCGTCAGGGTAGTCGCTGTCGAAGAGGCCGACCCGGCCCGTGAGGATGGACTCGGTCTCGAAGCCCAGGTCCAAGGTGTTCACGTTGATGATGCTCCGCACCATGAAGCCGGCGGCGATGAGGAGCGCGCACGACACGGCGATCTCCGTGACCACCAGCCCCTGGGTCAGACGCCCGATCCTCAGGGACGACGACCCGCGGGACTCGTCCTTGAGCGTCTCGCCCACCCCGTCTCCGGTGGCGCGGAGCGCAGGGAGCGCACCGGCGAGGAGGGCGGCCAGCGCCGTCACGCCGACGCTGAAGGCCAGCACGGGGACGTCCATGCGGAAGTCGATCCAGTACGGCTTGTAGATGTCGGCCACGGCGCTCCGGTACCACTCCACGCCCAGCCATGCGATGCCGACACCCACCGCGCCCCCGATAGCGGCGAGGACCATGGACTCCACCAGAAGTTGTCGAACGACTCGCCACCGGCCGGCGCCGAGGGCCGTGCGGACCGCCAGCTCCTTGGAGCGCGTGGTGGCCCGGGCCAACAGGAGGTTCGCCACGTTGGTGCACGCGATGAGCAGCACGCCGAAGGTGGCCGCGAGCATGAGCCAGATGACGGCCTGGATCTCGGCGGGCATGAAGCGTTCCGCGTACGGCTTCACGTACATGCCGATCCCTTCGTTCAGATCCGGATACGCCTGCTCGAGCCGCGCCGCCACCGTGCTGACTTCCGCCTGGGCGGCGGCCATGGAGGTGCCGTCGGCCAGACGGCCGAAGACGTCGAGATCGCTCCCCGAGCCGCGGGGCGACGTCCCGGCGTCTAGGCGGTAGGGCAGCCAGACATCCTCGAGGAAGGGGAACCGGAACCCCTCGGGCATGATGCCGATGATCTCCGCGGCTGCGCCGTTGACCCGCACGATCTTGCCCACGAGGTCCGGATCGCCGGCGAAGCGATTCTGCCAGACATGGTGACCCACCACCATGACCCGATCCGCGTCGGGCCCTTCTTCGTCGTCGCGGAAGGTACGGCCGAGCTGGGGCCGGACGCCCGCGACGTCGAAGAAGTTGGCGCTCACGTAGGCGCCGGCGAAGCGCTCCGGCGGTGCGTCCTCGCCGGCCATGTTCACCGTTCCCTGGGTGAAGGCGGCAAGGGCGTCGAAGGACTGCTGCTGCGCCCGCAGGTCCTCGAAGTCGTGGATGGACATCTCCATCTCGGTGAAGCCGAGCTCGAGGTTGTTCTGCCCGACGTTCACCAAACGGTCGTTGTCCGGCACGGGGACCCCGCGGAGGATGGCGCCGTGGACCGAGCTGAGGGGGTGGGTGGTGAGCGCCACGCCCAGGCGGATGGTGAAGATCGCTATGCCCTAGAGCAGCGGAGTCTTGAGGAGCATGCGGATGCCGAAACGCACATCCGCCATCAACGTCGTCCATCCTTCCATCACCACACCTCCCAGGGAATCGGATCGGGTCACGTGCGCTCTCGCCGCCACGAGGGCATATCGGGCGCTCAAGGCGAGGGCGCTGCGCAGGAACCACACGTCGGCGGACCGACCACCACGAGCGACGAGTTCGTCGTACTCCTCGTAGAGGTCGCCGAGGATGCTGCTGCCCACGACGTCGGTGGGCAGGGTCGACTGGAGCAGCCAGACGGCGAACCGCGGCGGCTCGCGCCGAGGAGTGCTCACGCCGGGTCCAGCACGCCTTCGAGTCCGCGCCAGAGCTTCAGCAGCGCCGTGCGCGACTTTCGGAGCTCGTCGAGCCCCTGCCGCGTGACCTTGAAGTGGCGCTGAGGCAGTCCGCGTCGCCCCGTCTCGGGCACACGCGACTCCCAGGTCACGTACTTCTTCTTCTCGAGTCGGTCGAGCGTCGTGTAGAAGGCGCCCTTCGTCACCGACCGATTGGCGTTCTCCTCGAGCTCCCTGCGGACCTGCAGGGCGTTGGCGTCCTCACCTCCCTGCAGGATGGCGAGGAGGACCATCTGTTCGAACTCGCCCAGGTATCCGTTGCTGGCCACGACACTCTCCGGTCTACATTGTCGACCCTACGGTACACATTGTAGACCGGAGCGGCAAGTGTGGGTCAGCCGTCCTGGAACCGGCGGACGAATCGGCGGTCCACGAGGTCCTTCACGATGCGTACCCAGCGACCCTCGACGGCGAGGCCCCACCGGACGCCCAGCGCCCGGCCGTTCCCCAGGTTGAGGAGCGTGAGGAAGTCGGAACGCAGGTCGTAGGGGCGCAGGCTCGTGGGGACCTTCGGCCACGACTGCGCCGTCGCGGCCAGGTTGTCGGCCAGGACCTTGCCTTGTTCGATGGCGTGGAAGCCTGCCTTCGGATCGGGAGTGGTCTGGCGTGAAGCGCAGTCTCCGGCAGCGAAGAGGTTGTCGTGGCCGACGACGCGCAGGTCATCGCCCACCACAACGAAGCCGGCGCCGTCCACAGGCAATCCGGACATGGCGAGAAGGGCAGGGGCGTTCGCCCCCGTGGCCCAGATGGTCACGTCGCCGGGTGGATGGGCGCGCGGGCCGACAGGGACGTCGTCGATGTCGCGGACGTCGTCGATGTCGTGCATGCTGTCGAGGGTCACGGCGGTGGAGGTCCGAACCGACACCGAGAGCCTCTCCAGCGCGCGGCGGACCTTCCGGGACACGGACGCGGGGTGGGTGCCCAGGACGTCCTCCTCCGACTCCACGAGCGTCACCGAACCGTCCACCACGGCCCGGGCGCAGGCGGCCAACTCGACGCCGGCGGCTCCTCCGCCCACCACCACCACCGACCCACCGCCTACGGCGGAGAGCGCCTCCCGGATGCCGTCGGGGTCGTACGCCGACACATGCGTCACCTCCTGTCCGCCTGTCGGCCGGTCCGTCGCCGACCCGAGATCGAGGCTGGCGATGTCGTAGGGGACGTGGGTTCCGTCGGTCAGCTGGAGGATTCGGGCGTCGCTGTCCACGCGCTCGACGCGTCCAAGCACGAGGCGCGCTCCGGCTCGACGAGCCATGAGTCGGGCGTCGAGCTCCAGGTCGGACCGGTCGTACTCGCCGGCGATCCACCCCGGGACCATGCCCGAGTAGAGAGACGCCGCGTCGTCGGTGACGACCGTGATGTCGGCCACGAGACCGGACGCCGCCCAGCGTTCGAGGACGATGGCGTGGGCGTGGCCGGCGCCTACGAGGACCAGCCGAAGACGCGGCACCAACGACTCAGTGTGTGTCGTGTCCTACGAGTCGCAGCGGAAGGAGTCCAGCAGCGTCTCGAGTTGGATCATGTATTCGTACTTCTCCTTGCCCGGTGCGTACAGCCACGCATCCAGGAGGTACGTCCGATCCTGGCTCGCGCAGGTCACCACACGCGTGAACATGGGTCCGCCGGCGGGCCAGCGAACGTCCGGCGGATTCCTCCATTGGGCCTGCAGTTCGTACGCCGGGTTGCCCTGGAAGTCGAAGGACCGCTCTTCCGCGTTCTCCAGGATGACCGCCTGCGGGAAGTTGTACTCGGGCTCCAACGTCTCGGCTCTCCACGTCAGCACACCGTCCCGGTCCGGAATGTCGATGGCCGGCGTCCGCCACGTTACGCCGATCTGACGAATAAGCTCAGCCGGGTCGGGGTTGTCGTTGCGGAAGAGATAAATGGAGTCCCGCGCCTCCCATCGGTAGACGTCGGGCAGCTCCATGGCGAAGCCGGCCTGCATGGTCAGCGTGTCGGTCAGCGCCGAATCGAGGCCGGAGAAGTACATCCGGTTCTGGGCGTAGCGTCGGTACTGGTTGTCCAGGAGAGTGGAGACCTCATCGAGGTAGGGATCCAGTTCCGCCACGTCCCATCCCTCGTCGAGAAGGACCACCGTCACCGTCTGACCGCGGGACCATACGTCGTAGACCTGGTGGATGCCGTTCTCCGTGATGGGCTGCCTCGCGCGATCAAGCGCCTCCTGCATCCACGGATCGGATCGCGTACCGACGACCAGCATCTGGCGGAAGCGGCGGAGCCGGTCCCAAAACTCGGCCATGGGCTCCTGGTACGTCACCGTGAACGTCTTCTCGTCGCGCACGGTGGTGATGCGCCGCTCGATGGCGCCGTACACGCTGTCCGACGCCTCCGCCCACTGGTCCGCCGGCATCACGGCGATGACGCTGTTGGCGTCGCCGTAGGCCATGGGCACTTCGTTGCACGCGGAGGCGGCCATGGCCACCAGAAGGGAGAGCGTCCCGAAGCGAAGCGTCTTGAAGATCATGTCCAGCCCCCGTGTGCGGTCCGTGCCGTTGCCGATAATACGCCGTTTCAATGCGCGTGTGTCATGGAGGCCGCGCTCCCCGGCCTCCAGGCGCGACGACCCCGTCAGCCGACGAGTGCGCCGAGATTCCGCTCGAGCAGGGCCTCCGGGTCCGGCCGCCGACCCATGAACTCCTGGAAAAGGTCGTCGGGATCGGACGAGTCACCCCGCGAGAGGATCGAGTCGACGTATGCACGGCCGGTTGCTCGATTGAAGATGCCCTCGTCGCGGAAGCGGGTGAACGCGTCGGCGTCGAGTACCTCCGACCACAGATAGCTGTAGTAGCCCGCCGCGTATCCGCCGGCGAAGAGGTGCGAGAACGACGTCAGGATATGGAGGTCGGCGAACCTCGGGTCGGGTGCGAATTCGGCGAAACGGGCCCGACCGAACTCCATGACTTCGTCGCCCTGACGCTCGTCCACGTCCGCGTCGGGGTCCTCGCCCGCCTCCTCCCTGAGCCGTGGCGCCAATTCCTCGTGGAGCGCCAGGTCCACCGTTCCCAGCGACAGCTGGCGCATCTGGGCCCACCCGCCCATGAAACGGCGGGCCGCGATCATGCGGCGGTAGAGGTCGTCGGGGAGCGGCTCGTCCGTCTCGTGGTGGCGAGCGAACAGATCGAGAGCGTCGCGCTCCCACGTCCAGTTCTCCATGAGCTGGCTGGGTAGCTCCACCCAATCCCACGCCACATGGATGCCCGCCCGGGACGGGATCTCCACTTTGGACGTGCAGTGGTGGAGAAGGTGTCCGAACTCGTGGAAGGTCGTCTGCACCTCCCGATGAGTGAGGAGGGCATCGGCTCCGTCCTCGGGCGGCGTGAAGTTGCCGCACATGACGCCGAGGTGGGGCTCGAAGGAGCCGTCGGGACGGGGGCCTCCGGTGATGAAGTGGTTCATCCACGCGCCCTGGCGTTTCTCCTTGCGGGGAAACCAGTCCGTGTAGAAGGCGCCCAGCCGGGTGCCGTCCTCGTCGAAGATCTCGTAGAAGCGCACGTCGTCGTGCCAGACTTCTTCGATCTCCTTCTCGACGATCCGGAAGCCGAAGGTGCGCTGGACGATCTCGAACATCCCCGCCAGGACCCTGCCCAACGGGAAGTAGGGTCGAAGGGCCTCGTCGTCGATGTCGTACCGCTGCCTCCGAAGATGCTCCATGGCGAAGGAGACATCCCACGGCTGGAGCTCGTCGATTCCGAGGGACCTGGCGTGCTCGGCCAGTTCCTCGGCGTCCCGCTCCCAGTACGGCCGGGTCCGCTCTACCAGGTCGGCCTCGAACTTCATGGCCCGAGCGCCGGTTCCGGCCATGCGGTCCGCAAGCACGTAATCGGGGAAGTCCTCGTAGCCCAGGATGGCGGCGATCTCGTCTCGGAGGCGAAGGATCTTCGCCAGGAGCCGGCGGTTGTCGTACTCACCGTCGCGGCACCGGGTGGTGTAGGCGACGAGGACCTCGCGACGGATCTCCCGATCCGTGCAGTACTTCAGGATGGGCTCCACCGATGGATAGTCCAGGGTGAGGAGCCATCCCTCCTTTCCGTCCTCCTCCGCACGGGCGCGGAAGCGACGACGGGCGGCTTCGGGCACCCCGTCCAGTCGGTCCTCGTCCTCCACCAGGAACGAGTACGCCGCCGTGGCGTCGAGCACGTTCTCACTGAACTTCTGCTGCAGCTGGGCGAGATCGACGCGGAGGGCCTGGAGGTGCTCCTTCTCCTGCTTGGGAAGGTCGGCTCCGGCGCGGCGGAAGTCGCGAACCGTCTTCTCGAGATGGCGGGCACGGATCCCGGAAAGCGAATCGGCCTCCTCGCTGTCGGCGTACGCCTTCACCCGGGCCCAGAGCTTCTCGTCGAGGGGGATGCTCGACCAGAAGGCGGAGACCTCGGGGAGCATCGTGTTGTAGGCGCTTCGAAGCTCCGGGGTCTCCGCCACCGACACCAGGTGGCTCACTGGCCCGATGCGCTCGGAGAGCGTCTCCAGCGCCGCGTCCAGACGACCCAGCGTCGTGTCCCACGTCGGGGCGGACTCGTCGGAGGAAATCGCGTCGATCTCCTTACGGGCGTCGGCCAGCGCGTGTCGCATGCCCGGTTCCACGTGCTCTGCCCGAATCTCGTGGAACGGGATCCGGAAGGAGCCGGCCAGGAGTGGATTGGGTGCTTCGTTCATGGGTGCGGGTCCAGGTTCACTTTCCTCGGAACTGCAAAGGTACCGGCCAACGACTCGAAAGGTCACCGGTACCACGCCCATGAAGGAAGCTCGTTGACTTGATTCGGTCGGAATTTATTTTCGCGTCACAGGGCTCTGAAGCTGGACCATTCGGGTTCACGCGGTCGGAGTCGACTCCTACGGAGGCCAGGCACACAATGAGCGGGTCGGACCTGTTCGACGACGAAGAGATCGGGGCCATCGTCGCCGCCGACGAAGACGACATCGACGAGGACGACGAGATCGACGGGGAGGATTGGCCCGACGACGCCGACGACGATGACGACGAGGATTGGGACGGCGACGATTGGGACGACGACGCCGATGCGGGGGAAGAGGAGGAGGACGGATGAGGGGAAGAAGACGTCGTCGCGGAGTGGGACGACGACGACTGGTAGGCGACGCCGCCCCTAGTCGTGGGCGACGCCGCCTTCCTCGTGGTACCCGGTCGCTACTCGGCCCGTAGCGACTCCGCCGGATCGATGCGCGAGGCCCGGCGCGCCGGCATCCACGACGCCAGGGCGGAGACGAGTGCCACGACGCCGGCTGCGCCCATGTAGGCCGCGGGTGACGTCGGTTCCACACCCACCAGGACGCTTTTGCCCACCTGGGACGTGAAGACCGCCAGGGGGAGCCCTACCGCCAGGCCGGCCACGGCGAGTCGCATTGTCTGACCGACGACTCCGCGCACCACTTCCGCCGGGGCGGCCCCGATGGCCAGCCGCATTCCGATCTCCCGCGTCCGCCGGGAGACCACCCACGACACGACACCGTAGAGCCCCACCGCCGCGAGGAGCAGCGCAGCGAGGGCCGAGACGATCATCAAGGTCGACAGGAAGGAAACGCCCGCCGTGGCCTCGTCCACCACGTCGGCCAGAACGCCGGCGTTGGCCACCGGAATCTCGGGATCGATCTGCGCCACGACCTGACGGACTGCGGGCAGCACAGAGGCCGCTTCGATGCCCTCGGTCCGAACCACGAGGTCCATGGCCCCCGGCCACCACCATCCCCACCACCCTTCGGTGTCGGGGTTGTGTACACCGGGGTAGTAGATGGCCATGGCGGTCTGGCTCAAGGGGGGAGCGCCCTCGTCGGAGTTGCGAGCGACGTCACCCACGACGCCCACCACACGGTAGAAGGGCTCGATGGTGCGCCCGCTCGGGCCGACGCCCTTCCCGATGGGATCTTCACCGGGCCAGAAGCGATCGGCGAAGGCTCGACTGACGACGACGGCCATGCGCGTCGGGTCGTCGTTGTCTCCCGGTTCGAGGTAGCGTCCCGCTTCGAGCGGGATTCCGAGGGCCTGGAAATATCCGGGCGTGATCCGCACCTGAGCGGCACACGTCGTCATCCCGGCGTCGTCCATCCGGGCGTACACGGTCTGATCCTCGAAGCCCTGGACGGTGCACCCGCGGAGGCCACTCACGGGCAACCCTTCACCCATTCCGACGTCGGTCACACCGGGGATGGCCCGGACCGCGTCCAGCACCCTGCGGTGGAGATCCCACAGGGCGACGTCGTCGGGGTACCGCGACACGTCGGCGAAGAGCTGGACGGTGGCGACTCCCTCGGGCTCGAAGCCGGCGTCGGCGTTCTGCAGGGAGCGCATGCTCTCGTACAGGAGGCCGGCGCCCACCAGCAGCGTGATGGCCAGCGCCATCTGCGAGACGACGAGGACGCCGCGGATGCGCTGGCGGTCACGCCCCACGGACGAGCCCCGGCCCCCGCTGCCCAGATGTCCCTCGCGGGTCGAGCGTCCCACCATGGGGTACAGCGCCACCAGCGTACCCACCAACACCGCCGCCAACAGCGTCACGAGAGCGGTCTCCCAGCCCAGGGCGACGTCTTCGATGCGGGGAAGCCCTTCCGGCGCCAACCGCGTCAGTGCCGGTATGCCCCAGATGCCCGCCACCACGGCCAGGCCGCCGCCCAGCGTCGCGAGGATCAGGCTCTCGGACAGGATGTAGCGGCTCAAGGCGGCGCGACTGGCGCCGAGGACGCGGCGCAGGGCGAGTTCGCGTCGGCGTCCTTCGACGCGAACGAGGAAGAGATTGGTGACGTTGGCGCACGCCACCAGGAGGACGAGGAGGACGCCGCCGAAGAGCACCCACAGCGTCGCCTTGACCTCACCGACGATGTCGTCCTTCAGTGGTGTGGCCATGGTCCGGAATCCGTACCGCTCGAAAAACTCCGCGCCGTAGGCGTTGGGGAAGTTGTCGATGAGGCGGTTCTGCAAACGGTCCGCCTCCGCCTCCACGCCTTCCGGCGTCGCACCGGGGGCAAGGCGCCCGATGGCGGGGAAGACGTGGCTGTTCCCGAACGAGCCGTTCCGGTCGATCTGGAGGGGAATCCAGATGTCCACCTGATCCCGTCCCCACCCGGGGAGGTCGAGGCCCGGTGTCAGCACACCGACGATCTCCAACGGGGTCGCACCGAGCGTCAGCGTCTGCCCGATGACGTCGGCGTCGCCGCCGAGCGCCCGCTTCCAGAGGCCGTCGGAAATGACGATGACCGGTGAAGCGGATGGATCGTCATCGGCTTCCGTCAGCAGGCGCCCGAGCTGAGCCTCGGCGCCGAGAATCGGGAAGATGCTGGAGGTCACGCGCACCGCCCGGACCCGCTCGGGTCCCGATGGAGTCACGACGTTGGCTCCCTCTCCGCGGAAGAGGGCGACGCGGTCGAGCGTCGTCGCCTGGTCGGTGAAGTGCACCCACTGGGCGGTGGAGAGATGCCAGACCGCATCGGGACCGACTCCGGGCACCTGATTCGTGAGCCGCACCAGGCGATCGGACTCAGGGTAGGGGAGAGGATCGAGGACGATCCGGTCCAGAAGCGTGTACACGGCGGCCATGCTCCCCAGCCCGATGGCCAGGGTCAGGACCGACACCGTGGTGAACCCGGGTGTGCGCCGGAGGCTCCGGAAGGCCACGCGAAGATCCGCCACCGGACCGGGCGAGCCCTCGCCCGCCGCCAGGCCTCGCATGGCGAGGGCGTCGGAAAAGGCGCCGAAGGAAGCCCATAGAACCGAGGCGGGGCTTCCCTGCTTCATCTCCCGGACCAGTTCCGCGTTCCACTCCGCGCGCATGTCCGAGCGTCGACCGCTGGGGGCGAGTCCGGATGCGGTTCGGACCACCAGCCGAGCAAGTGCGAGCAACGTCGTCATCATCATCGTCGTCCTCCGATCCTCCTAGGCCGTATCAGGCTGGAACAGCGCTTGTTGTGCACGAAGTCGCTCGTAAGCGTCGGCCAGGGACGCTCTCCCCTCACGGGTCGCCTGGTAGTAGCGCCGGGGCGGGCGTCCTTCGGCGTGGGCCTCCTCGGCATTCTCCCAGCTGGACTCCAGCAGCCCGTCGGCCTCGAGTCGCCGGAGCAACGGGTAGACCGTGCCACTGGGCAGGTGTGCGGCTCGCATGATCTCGAAGCCGTATCCGAAGCCCTGGGTGAGGGCTTGGAGCACCAGTGCAGCGTTGTAGCTGAGGGGTGTGGAGGAACGGGTCATGAGGTCGGTTCCGCGTCGAGGGCCGTCAAAGTGTACACCGATACATACGTCGAATCGTACATAGCTGCAATTATACATAGCTGCGATTCTACATAGGGCAAGACCCATACTTCCTATTAGGGTCAAGGCCGGTCTTCTCCGTCGGGCCGCGGCGGGGACGACGGGGTGGCCCACAGGAGCCGCTCAGGGCACCTTTGGCGACCTCCATCCAAGCACCTCAGTACGGAAACCCCCATGCCCGCAGGTCTCCTCGCCTCCCGCCGATTCCCGCTGCACTCTCTCGCCTGCGGCTCGGCGCGCCTTGCCGCCTTCGTGGTCCTCACCGCGTCGTTGGCCCTCGTGCTGCTCCCGGGACCGCTCCACGCCCAGATCCCGACACCGGAGTCGGTCTTGGGCTTCCCGGTGGGGGCCGACTTCGAGCTCGCCACGTACGAGCAGTCCCTGGAGTACTTCCAGCGCCTGGCCGACGCTTCGGACCGGGTGGACCTCCGGGAGGTGGGGCGCACCAGCTTAGGCCGTCGCTG
>CALJKZ010000666.1 GCA_937983085.1 uncultured Gemmatimonadales bacterium | reverse complement strand
CCTCACTTCACGGCGCCTGCGCTTCCCGCACACCCGATCGATGGCCACGGCCTCCACCTTGGCGTAGTAAACGCACACGCGGCCGAAGGAGCCGGTCTGGCGGTTCGTCCGGATGACGTAGACATCGCCCATCTCCACCCTCACCGCCTGGTCCGCCACGTAGAGAAGCGTGTCCGACGGAGCCCTGGTGACGTCGTCCAGCGACATGGACTCCAAGGTGGCGATCCTGGCGGCCCCTTCGACGTTCAACGCGCCCGGCGGCAGGAAGACGATGGCACCGTCGCGGGTGTCCACCGCCACGTCCCAACTCCCCGTCGAGTTGGGGTTCTCCACCTGAATCGGAAGGTTCTGGAGGAAGTTGAAGGCGGACACCAGGTTCAGCTCGGGCCGGGCGAGGGAGTAGAGCTGGACGGTGTCAGGCCGATCGTTCCAGTCGAAGGCGAACGGGTCGTCTCCGCACGCCACGGTCCCGACGAGAAGGGCCGCCATGGCCGCCATCGTGGCAGGCACCCTGCTGGGGCTGCGGAGTTCGCTCTGCATGACGTCGAAGACCTCGAGGATGCCGAAATTCGGAGGGCGAAAGTTGCCCGTGACGGAGGGAACGGTCAACCCCGAAAACCCCCGTTATTGCTTGACTTAACCCCCCCTCACGGGTAGGTTCCGCAGCCCTGCCGATCGGCGAGTGGGGCTCCTCTTCCCGACCCTGCCAACCACGCTTTCCCGGTGAGGTGACGCGGTGCCCGACACCCCTTCGAGTCCGTCGGGTCGGCGCATCCTGGTGGTGGACGACGAGCCTCACATCCGTCGGGTCCTCAGCGCGGTTCTCGGTGACCGGGGCTTCGACATCACCATGGCAAACGATGGCGTGGAGGGTCTGGAGGAGCTGTCCTCCAACACCTTCGATCTGGTGATCCTCGATCTCATGATGCCCGGGGCGAGCGGCCTCGAGATCCTGTCGCGGATCCGTTCGGGAACCGATCGCGCGGACACCCCGGTCATCATCCTCACCGCAAAAGGCCAGGACACCGACCGCGACGCCGCCATGGCCGGTGGGGCGGACGACTTCCTCACGAAGCCTTTCAGCCCGAAAAAGCTCATTGCCCGAATCGAAGAGATCCTCGGCGACAGCTGATCTTCCGGCGTGGGTCACGATCCTCGCCGGCGGGATCGGGTCCAGATTCTGGCCGGCCAGCACGCCGGATCGGCCGAAACAGCTTCTTTCCCTGGCCAGCCACCGACCGCTCATCGTCGATACGGTGGACCGAGCACGGGCGCTGGTGCCCGACGAGCGGATCCGCATCCTCGCAGGAGAGCACCTGGCCGGCCCCTTCCAATCGGCGCTGGCGGATCTTCCCGGCGACTCGTACTGGATCGAGCCGCGCGCCAAAGGAACCGCTCCCGTCCTGGCCTGGGCCGCACGGAGGCTGGTTGCTCTCGACCCCGACGCCGTCATGGTGTCACTGCACGCCGATCATCTCGTCCGGCCCCTCGACGCCTTCGTCGACACGGTGGCCGCCGCAGTGGAGATCGCGCGCCGCGACGAGCTTTTGCTGAGCGTCGGTGTCGAGCCGGACCGCGTCGAGACCGGCTACGGACACATCGAGCCCGGGACGTCGCTCGACCCGGCCGGCGTCGTCGAGGGCTACCGAGTCCGCGCCTTCCACGAGAAGCCCGACGCCGATACCGCCCGCCGCTACGTCGACGAAGGATTCCTGTGGAATACCGGGATCTTCGTGTGGAAGGCCTCGGTGCTCCTCGCCGAGATCGGCGAACACGCGCCTGAGGTCGCGGAACACCTGCCTCTGCTCGATCGAAGTGACCAAGCGTTTTTCGAGGCCGTACCCTCGAGCGTCGTCGACCGCGCCGTCATGGAACGAAGCGAGCGCGTGGGCGTCGTTCGTGCCACGTTTTCGTGGGACGACGTGGGGAGCTGGGAGGCACTGTCCCGGACACGCCCAGCCGATGCCCAGGGGAACGTCGTAGTCGGCCCGGTCCGGACGGTGGACAGCCGCGGAACCATCGTCTTTTCCGAGGACGGCGGAGAGGTCGTCGTGCTCGGAGCCGACGACCTCGTCGTGGTCCGCACCGGCGACACCACCTTGGTCATGCCCCGAAAGCGCGCAGCCGACCTGAAAACGCTTCTCGCCGAGCTCGACACAGGAAGCCCCTCATGACGGACCGGATCAGCCTCTACCTCTTCGACGATCGTCCGGCGAGGCGGTGGGCGCCCATGACCCTCACCCGCCCCGCCGGCGAGCTCCTGCACGGCTGCCTGACGCTCCGTGCCCGCTCCGAGCACGTGCTGGACACGTCGTGTCTCGGGCACCTGAGTCGTTCGGATCTTGAGGGTTTCGACGAGCCTGGCGCCGCACCGGTGGTGGCGCGGTCCCAGGTGTCGTCCGAAGGGACGCGGGTCTTTCTGTGCAGCCGAGCGGTGTTGGACTTTGGGGCGGTGGAGGTACCGGCGGAGCGCCGCCGGATCCTGGTGGACGGGACGCCCGTGGGGTGGATCGTCCCCCACGGTGACGACCCGCCCGAGGATGCGTGGCTACGAGCGCCCGATGGCGCCCCCGAGGAGTACGGCCGCCCGGTGGAGTGGCCCGGGACGGTGTTGGGGCAGCTGTGGGACCTGGTTGCCGCCAACCCACGTAGGATCGCCGCCGACGTGGCCCACCTCTGGCCGGACGACGGCGCACCCGAAGGGGTCGTGCGCCTCGGCGACGGCACCATCTCGTTGGGACACCGCGCGGAGATCGAACCCGCAGTGCACGTCGACGTCCGTGACGGACCCGTCCGCCTGGCCGACGGCGCTCGTGTGGAGGGACCCGGGCGGATTACCGGCCCGCTCTTCGTCGGACCCGACTCCATCGTCTTCGGTGGGTCGGTGGGCACCTCGTCCATCGGACCCGTATGCCGCGTGCGAGGGGAGGTCGCGGAAAGTGTCCTCCTCGGGTACGTGAACAAGGCGCACGATGGCCACCTGGGCCACGCCTACCTCGGCCGGTGGGTGAACCTCGGTGCCTTTACCACCAACTCCGACCTGAAGAACAACTACCGAACCGTCCGGGTCTGGACGCTGGACGGGGAGCAGGACACCGGACTCATCAAGGTGGGATGCTTCCTCGGTGACCACGTGAAGACGGGCATCGGCACCATCCTCAATACCGGCACCCTCATCGGCGCTGGCAGCAATGTGTTCGGTGGCCTCATGCCCCCGACCGTCGTGCCGCCCTTCAGCTGGGGCACCGGATCCGATCTCCGGGATCACCGTCTGGAGAAGTTCCTCGAAACCGCTGAACGCGTCATGGAACGGCGAGGGCAGTCCCTCACCCCCGGGGTCACGGAGATCCTCCGCACGGCGTGGAAGGAAACCGCCGGACGACGGGCCCAGTGAGGGTATCGGTCCTCGGGAGCGGAAGCGGTGGCAACTGCGTCTACGTGGAAGCTGGAAACACCAAGCTCCTCGTCGACGCCGGATTCAGTGCCAAGGCCGTGGCCGATCGCCTACGGCTGCTGAGCGTCGAACCCGACGACATTCACGCCATCGTCGTCACCCACGAACACAGCGACCACACCAACGGAATCGGCGTCTTCGCGCGACGGCACGGTACCCCCCTCTACATGACCGAGCGCACCCGGGAGGCTTGCGCGAAGCTCTTTCGGGGCGAGGAGACCATCGAGCCCTATCGGGTCGGTCGGCCCTTCCTCGTCGGGGACGTTCGCGTCGAACCCTTCCTCACCGTCCACGACGCAGCCGACCCCGTCGGTGTCGCTCTCGTGGACCAGTGCACCGAGCTGCGTCTCGGGATCGCCACCGATCTCGGCCGGCCCACGACCCAGATCCGTCACGCTCTGTCCAACTGTGACTTCCTCATTCTGGAGGCGAACCACGACGAGGTTCTCCTCCACACCAGCCACTATCCCGTCTCCGTGAAGCGCCGAATCGCCTCGAGCCACGGCCACCTTTCCAACCAGGCGGCCGCCCGTCTGGCCACGGAACTCATGCATCCACGTCTGGCGGGAATCGTGCTGGCCCACCTCTCGAAGGAGTGCAACCGCCCCGCCCTCGCCGAGGAGGTGGTCCGCACCGCCCTGGAGCGAGCCGGGTGGGAGGGCCACCTCGAGGTCGCCCTCCAGCACCGCCCCACCCGACTGCTCGACATCGAGGAGCTCCGGTACAGGAGCGGTCCGAGCCAACTCAGCCTCCTGTGAACCGCCCCGCGTCCGCGCGTTCGGATCGCCGTCGTCTCCGAAGCCGGTCCCGCCCCTCCACGCACTCGCACCCGTCGCCGTCCTCGCCCTCGGTGCGTGCGACACCCTCGGCCCCCGAGCGTGCACCACCGAGTTCGTCTACGGCATCGTCGTCACCGCCCTCGACGCCGAAACGGACGCACCCGTGACCGAAGGCCTCTCGGGGGTGACGGTGGAAGACGGTGGCACCTCTCCCATGGACGTCTTCACCAACGTCCTCTCCGGCGCCGGCGAAAACGAGGGCATCCACGCCGTGGTCATCACCGCCGACGGCTACGACCTCTGGACCCGCAACAACGTCCGCGTCGAGGGAGGCGAGTGTCACGTCACCCCCGTCCGCCTTACCGCGCTCCTCACCCCCACCGCCGCACCCTGAGTCGGCCGAAGGGTCGCGAGCAAAGCAACGCGACCCCGCTCAAAGCCGGCCGCCAGCCCCAAAGCCGGTCGCAAGCAAAGCGAGCGACCGCACCCAAAGCGCTCAGGCCGGTCTCAGAGCACGCACGCCCCTACCCTCTCTGACCGCCTGCGGCGGCCGCCGTAGGTCGCGTGAGCATGCGCGACGCAACGCCCCGGCCCAAACACCCCCGCGCCGTCACCCCAGCCGCCCGCCCCCTCCAAAACGCCCCGGAGCGCCGCGAGCCCGACCTACGACGGCCACCGCAGGCGAGCCGAGAGGCCAAAACCCCCGTGAAGAACTAGAGCCCGAACAACCTCAAAAAGTCGTTCGACAAAGCCCACACCATGATCCCCACGATGATCAGGAACCCGACGTTACTCCACTTGAGCTTCTGCTCCACCGAGAGCCCCCGACCTCCCCGGATCGCCTCGATGCCGAGAAACACCAGGTGCCCGCCGTCGAGTACGGGAATGGGAAGGAGGTTGAGCACGGCGAGGTTGATGCTGAAGAGCGCCATGAAGCGAAGGAAGGTGTCGAGGCCGGCAGCCGCCGCCTGACCCGAGGCCTCACCGATGGTGACGATGCTTCCCACCGACCGTGGAGAGACGTTCAGCGTCACCAGATCGCGCAGGAACCCGAGGATCATGCCCGTGACGGCCATCGTCTCGCGATACCCGATGACCACGGCATCCCCGAACTCCACACGGTTGTAGGTCACCGCGATACCGGGCGGGGAGATCCCGATCTTGCCCACGGTGGTCACGTTGCCGGACGCGTCCTCCTCTTCGACGGCATCGAGGGTGACGGTGCGGACGATTTCGCGCTCGTCGCGGGAGAGCGTCACCTCGACCTGCTGCCCGGGACGGGATTCGATCTGCTGAACGAAGGTCCACCAGTTGAGGGTCGGCTGTCCGTCGACGGCCAGGATCCGATCCCCCACTTCGAGCCCTGCGTCGTCGGCGGGGTCACCAGGGGCGAGGAAGCCGACACCCGCCTCGAGCCACACGGACACGCGCCGAACCAGCTCGATGCGGTCCTCGCGGTCGGCAGGGAGCTCCACCGTGATCTCCCGCCGTGGCTCGACGAGCTCGAGCACCGTCGTCCCGCCAGGTCCGTCGAGGAGCCGGGACTCCAGATCGCCCCAGTCTTCCATGACCTCGCCATCGATGCTGACGACGCGGCTACCGGGTTCGATGGTGGCGAACACCTCCGTTCCCGGCGGAAGCCCCTCGGCCTGCACGAAACCGATGCGGGTGGAGTCGTACGTCTGGACGCCGTAGTTGGCGGCGAGGAAAACGTACACGCCGAACGCGAACAACATGTTCATGATGACACCGGCGGAGATCACCAGCGTCCGCGCCCAGATGGGCTTCGAGTCGAAATCCCGATCGCTGGGCTCCCGAGAAGGACCGTCCACTTCCCCACCCCCGCGGCGGGCCATCATCCCGACGTCCCCCCCCTCCCCCTTCCCGTAGCCGCCGAGGGGCAGGGCACCCCCGCAGTCCTCGGTCGCGCCCCGGGTGAAGCCGAAGACCTTGGGCCCGAGCCCGATGGAGAACCGCTGGACCTCGATCCCCACCGCCTTGGCCGCCCAGAAATGCCCCAACTCGTGCACGAAGATGAGGACGCCGAGGACGACGACGGTCGCCAATACTGTCATGAAGTCGTTCCTGTTCTAGCTGCCGACAGCGCGTCGGCCACCTCGGTGGCGACGGCTCGCGCCGCCGAATCCACATCGAGGACATCGTCGATGTCGCGGATGGCGCTCGTACCCATCCGATCCATGGTCTCTTGTACCGTACGAGCAATCTCGGGAAAACGGATGCGATCCTCGAGGAAAACCTGGACCGCGATCTCATTGGCGGCGTTGTACACCGCTGGCGAGCATCCGCTCCGCCGCCCCGCCTCGACCCCGAGGGAGAACATGGGGAACGCTTCGTGGTCGATCTCCTCGAACGTCAGAGGAGAGGCTTGGGTGGGATCGTAGGTCCTGAGGTGCTCGTCCTCCACCCGATCGGGATAGTGGAGGGCGTACAGAATGGGCAGCTCCATGGTGGGAAGGCCGAGCTGAGCCAGGACCGAGCCGTCCACGAACTCCACGAAGGAGTGGATCACCGATTGTGGATGGACCACGGCGTCGATCTCGTCGTAGTCGAGCCCGTAGAGAAAGTGGGCCTCGATGACCTCGAGCGCCTTGTTCGCCAGTGTCGCCGAATCGACGGTGATCTTGGCACCCATGTCCCACGTCGGGTGCCGAAGCGCCGCCGATGCGTCCACGTCCCTGAGGTCGGCGGCGGTCCGACCGCGAAACGGCCCGCCGGACGCGGTGAGCACGATGCGCTGGACCGACTCCCGTGGATGTCCTTCGAGGCACTGGAGGATGGCGCTGTGTTCGGAGTCGATGGGCACGATCTCCGCGCCGCTCTTCCGCGCCGCCTCCAGGACCAGGGGACCTCCCGCTACCAGGGACTCCTTGTTGGCCAACGCGAGGCGGTGACCCGCACCGAGGGCTTCCAGAGTGGGCTCGAGTCCAGCGGCGCCCACCAGGGCGTTGAGTACGACGTCCACATCCGCCGAAGCCGCGACCTCGAGCATGGCTTCCCGCCCCGAGCGCCACCGTGTGGTCCCACCGCCGGCGGGCAGCGGCACGCTCTCGTCGCACAGGACGGCCGTGCGGGGCCGGAACGCTTCCACCTGGCGGGCCAAGACGTCTGCGCTCCGGTTGGCCACCAACGCAACGATCTCGAACCGGTCGGCGTGGCGGGATACCACCTCCAGGGCACTCCGGCCGATGGAACCCGTCGAGCCGAGGATGGCGACGCGAATCACGGCACACCCCCGAGCACGACCAGCGCGACGTACGACAGCGGAATGGTGAAGAGGAGGGAATCGATGCGATCCATGACTCCTCCATGACCGGGAAAGAAGGTGCCCGAGTCCTTCACCCCCGCTTCACGCTTGAGAAGCGACTCCACCAGGTCGCCCACCACCGCGGCACCGGCCACGCCGGCGCCCACCGCGGCCATCAGAGCGAGGCCCACGACCCCGCCTCCGCCGGCGAACACGGCACGCGCCGCGACAAGCCAGAGGACCCCGGCCACGGCCCCCCCGACGAGGGCGGCCCAGAAGCCTACCCAGCTCTTGTTGGGGCTGATGGAGGGAGCGAGCTTCGCCTGGCCCCACGCCGAACCCGCGAAGAACGCTGCCGCGTCGCCGATCCAGGTGACGGCCAACGGCAGGGCCACGGCCACCAGGCCGGCCCACGCCGCAGCGTCTCCCAGCTCCCACCCGGCAGCGCCGGGCAGCGCGTGCAGGAGCGACCCGAACGCCAGGGCCCCGCCAACGTACACGGCGGCCAGGACGGTCACCGACACGGCGGCCAGGGGCGCTCGCCCCGGACCCCGCCCGCCGAGGGCGGCGACGAGGCCCACGCCGCTCCCCACGATGACCACCCCGAACGCCCACGGAGCGAACGTCGGAAACGTCGGCCGCCAGGAGGCGGTCAAGACGAGGACGACCGCCATGGCCACGCCCAGGGCCTCGAAGGGCGCGACCTCCTTCTTCTCCGCAAAACGCGCCACCTCCCGAACTCCCAGAGCCGCGAAGAGGGCGAGTGGCGCCGCGAGGAACCACCCGCCCAGGTAGGCCAGCGCCAGCACCGAAGGGATGCCCACCGCGGCCACGGCGACACGCTTCGACAACTCGCTCATCGGGCGGGCTTCGTAAACGCTTCGGTCACGTCGAATGGACGGCGCCGAACCGCCGGTCGCGACGCTGAAAGTCGAGGATCGCCTCGAAGAGGTCCTTTCTCCCGAAGTCGGGCCAGAAGACCGGAGTGATGTGCAACTCGGTGTACGCCAGTTGCCACAGCATGAAGTTGCTGATCCGTTGTTCGCCCGACGTCCGGATGAGGAGGTCCGGGCTGGGCAATCCGGCGGTGAACAGTGTCGCCTCCAGCGCCTCTGAGTCGATATCCGAGGGCTGGAGTTCACCCGTCTCCACACGCTCTGCCAGAAGCCGAGCGGCACGAAGCAGTTCCTCCCTGCCGCCGTACGAGATCATCAGGTTGAGACGGAGCGACGTCCCCCCCTTGGTCGCCTCGGCGATCTGGTCGATGGCCGAGCGGGTCGGATCATCCACGCGATCGAGGTCCCCGAGCACGTGCACCTCCACGCCCTGCCGACGGAGCTCCTCCCCCTCCTTGCGAGCGTAGTGCTGGAGGAGTCCCATGAGGGCCGACACCTCGGTGGCGGGCCGTTTCCAGTTCTCGGTGGAGAAGGCGAAGAGCGTTAGGATGTCGACGCCGGCCTCTATGGCCCCTTCGATGGCCTCCCGAACGGACTTCATCCCCTCACGGTGGCCCAGATGACGGGGCAGTCCCCGCTCACGGGCCCACCGACCGTTGCCGTCCATGATGACGGCCACATGCGATGGGACATCGCCATGAAGGCGAACCTGTTGAAGTCGATGGGAGGCGGACATGAGCCGTGACGCGATGGATGGCGTGGCTAGATCGCCATCACCTCTTCTTCCTTCTGCTTCAACAGCTCGTCGATCTTGTCCGAGTACTCGTGGGTCAACTTCTCGACCGAGTCCTCCCGACGATGACCCTCGTCCTCCCCGATCTCGTGGTCCTTCACGCGCTGATGGATCTCGTCGCGCACGCTGCGACGTGCATGGCGAATGGAAATCCTCGCCTCCTCGGCCATCTTGTGGAGTACCTTCACGAACTCCTTGCGGCGCTCCTCATTGAGCGGCGGGATCGGAATCCGGATGATGTTGCCGTCGTTGGCGGGGTTCAGGCCCAGATCCGCCATCATGATGGCTTTCTCGATGTCCTGCAGGAGCGTTTTGTCGAAGGGTTGAACCACCAGAAGGCTCGAGTCCGGCGTGCTCACCGTGGCCACCTGGTTCAGCGGCATCTTCGATCCGTAGGCCTCGACCTTCACGGTGTCGAGGAGAGCCGGCGTCGCCTTGCCGGTGCGCACCGTGGCGAACTCCCGCCGCAGGGCGTCCAGGGCGAGCTCCATTCGTTCCTTGGCGTCTTCGACCGTCGGCATCACGACCTCCGATAGGTTGGTTCTGACGGGTGGCTGGATGGAGGACGGCTCGGGGCACCGTCTCCGCCTGCTCCTACGATACTAGCGTTCCGATGCGCTCCCCACGAATGGCGTTGGCCACGGCTCCACGGTCGCTCAGGTTGAGGACGATGATGGGGAGCTGGTTCTCCTTGCAGAGGGCCACCGCCGCCGCATCCATGACCGCGAGTTCCCGCGTGACGACCTCCTGGAACGAGATGGAGGAGATGAACTCCGCATCGGGGTCCTTCGCCGGATCTGCCGTGTAGACGCCCTGGACCTTGGTGGCCTTGATGACCACGTCCGACTCCATCTCGATGGCCCGGAGCACGGCCGCGGTGTCGGTGGAGAAATACGGGTTGCCCGTCCCGCCGGCGAATAGGACCACCCGTCCCTTCTCCAGGTGTCGCATGGCTCGGCGGCGGATGTACGGCTCGGCCACCTCCTCCATGCGGATCGCCGTCATGACGCGGGTCTCCACGCCCTTGGTCTCCAAAAGGTCCTGAACGGCGAGGGCGTTGATGATGGTGGCCAGCATACCCATGTAGTCGGCCTGGACCCGGTCCATCCCCTCTTTGGACGCCATGGCGCCCCGGACGATGTTGCCGCCGCCGATGACGATCCCCAGCGACGCACCCATCTCCACGATGGAGCCGATCTCGTCCGTGATCCGGTCCACGACCGAAGGCTCGATGCCGAAGCCCCGCTCCCCGGCGAGAGCCTCGCCGGAGAGCTTGAGGAGCACCCGCTTGTATCGGAGATCCGATCCGTCGCTCATGTTCGCTCCCTGGGATTCGGGGTGGGTAGTCGGGTGGTTACTTCTCGCCGACCTTCAGTCGGGAGAAGCGGGCCACCTCGATCTTCTCACCGGTCTTCGATGAAACCTCGGTGATGAGCTCCTGGATCGTCTTGTCCGGATCCTTGACGAACGGCTGCGCGAGGAGGGTGCTCTCCTTGAAGAACTTCTGGAGCTTGCCCTCCACGATCTTCTCGGCAATGTGCTCCGGCTTGCCCTCCTCCTTCACCTGCTCCAGGTAGACCGCCTTCTCGCGCTCCACCACCGCCGGGTCGATCTCGTCCGACGAGACCGCGATGGGCGCCGTGGAGGCGATGTGCATGGCCAGGTCGCGCGCGAGACCCTTGAAGTCGTCGGTGTTGGCGACGAAGTCGGTTTCGCAGTTCACTTCGACGATGACCGCGGTCTTGTTGTCGAAGTGGATGTAGCTGCCAATGACACCTTCGTTGGCCGACTTCTCGGCCCGCTTCGCCGCCTTGGCGGCACCCTTGGCCCGGAGAAGGTCGACGGCCTTTTCCAGGTCGCCGCCCGTTTCTTCGAGGGCCTTCTTGCAATCCATCATCCCCGCGCCGGTCTTGTCGCGGAGCGCCTTAACGTCCTTCGCACTGATCGTCATCGTGTCACTCATCCTCGGTTCCTTCCTTCGTTTCATGTCCGGCTGTGGCCGGCTCGTGAAAAGAGGCGGCGGGTCCGTCGCTTCGGATACCGCGCCGCCTCACTCGGGGTCGCGCCGAGCGCGTCCCCTGCCCTCCCGGCCGACGACTGTCGGGTGACAGCCGGCTCCCGGAGGGATCGGGTCGTATCCGCCCCCTACTCTTCCTCGCCTCCATCGTCGGAGTCCTCGGCATCCGCCTCGGGCTCCTTCTTCTTCGCCTTCTTCTTGGGCTTCTTTTCGCCGTCGTCCTTCTTCGCCTTCTTGGCCTTGGGCTTCTTCGCCTTGGGCTTCGCCTCCGCTTCCTCACCGCTCTCGTCGTCGGACTCGGACTCGTCGGCTCCCTCGCCCTTTTCGTCGTCCTTCAGGTGGGCCGCGATGACCTCGGGCCGCGGACGACGCTTGCGGCGTGGCCGGCGACGCTTGGGCGCTTCCTTCTCGGTGGTTTCGCCCGTCTTGGTCGAGTAGGTCGTCGCCTCCATCTCTTCGATGCGGCGACGCTCCTCGTCCGGGACTTCCTTGCGCGTCTCACCGATGGTGTTGGCGATGGCCGTGGCGATGAGCGTCACCGAACGGATGGCGTCGTCGTTCCCCGGAATCGGGAAATCGATGAGGTCCGGATCCGCGTTGGTGTCGGTGATGGCGATGACCGGGATCCCGAGCTTCTTCGCTTCCTTGACTGCGATGAGCTCGCGGCGGGCGTCCACGACGAAGAGGGCACCGGGGAGTCGCCCCATGTCCTTCACGCCGACGAGGTACTTGTCCAGCTTGGCACGCTCGCGGTCGAGCATGAGCTGCTCTTTCTTCGTGTAGAACTCGAAGGCGTTTTCCTCCACGCCCCGCTCGAGCTCCTTCAGACGACGGATCTGCTGACGGATGGTCTGGAAGTTGGTCAGCATGCCGCCGAGCCAGCGCTCGGTGACGTAGAAGGATCCACACCGCTGGGCTTCCTGCTCCACGACGGAGCGAAGCTGTTTCTTGGTGCAGACGAAGAGGACCCGCTCACCCTTGAGCACCACTTCCCGAACCGCCTGCTGCGCGACCTGGAGGCGGTCGAGCGTCTTGCGGAGGTCGATGATGTGGATGCCGTTGCGCTCGGTGAAGATGAAGGGCTTCATCTTCGGATTCCAACGGCGGGTCTGGTGGCCGAAATGCACTCCGGCCTCGAGCAACTGGTCGAGACGAACTTCAGACATGGATGCGGTCTTTTTCAGTGGGGCCGATGTACGCCCCGGTCAGGATGTAGACGCGGCCGGAGCCGCGCCGTCGAACGTGGTGGAAACGATTAACGCTTGGAGAACTGGAAGCGCTTGCGAGCCTTGGGTCGACCGGGCTTCTTCCGCTCCACTTCACGGGCATCCCGAGTCATCATTCCCTTCTCACGCAGGGCGGGCCTCAGCTCCTCGTCGTGGGCGACCAGGGCCCGAGCCAGACCCAGACGCACCGCGTCGGCCTGCCCCGTGAGCCCTCCGCCGTGGGCACGGACGATGACGTCGAAGGAGCCTTCGAGCTCGGTGACCTTGAGCGGCTCCTCGATGCGGATCTGGTGGGAGGGACGCGGGAAATAATCCGTCATGGGGCGTCCGTTGACGCTCCACTCGCCCTTGCCCGGGCGGAGGATGACGCGCGCGACGGACGTCTTGCGACGGCCGACGGCCTGGATCTGATCCTTCACTGCTGTGGCCATGCCTTACGAGTCCCTGATCTTCAGATGTCCAGAGGTTGGGGCCGCTGCCCCTGATGGGGATGCTCGGATCCCGCGTAGACCTTGAGCTTCTTCCTGAGCTCGCGGCCCAGTGCGTTCTTCGGGAGCATGCCCTTCACCGCGAGCTCAACCACGCGCTCGGGGTGGGTCTGGATCATGCGCTTGAAGGGAATGTGCTTCTCGCCCCCCATGTATCCCGAGTGACGGAAGTACGTCTTCTGGTCCGCCTTGTTGCCCGTCAGGCGGACCTTCTCGGCGTTCACGACGACGACGTTGTCACCGACGTCGAGATGGGGCGTGTACATCGGCTTGTGCTTGCCGCGGATGACCCGCGCGATCTCCGATGCGAGACGGCCAAGGGGCTTGTCGGCCGCGTCGACGATCCACCACTGGTGTTCGATGTCGGCGGCTTTGGGTGTATACGTTCTCATGCCTTCGAGGTGCAGAGGCGGAGCTTCCTGAAAAGAGCCTTCTAAGCTACCGGAGATGCCGAAGAGCGTCAACGGCCGGAAAGCCCGAAAAGACGGGCGTTCTCGCAAGGTCCGGGAGCCGCCCACGCCGAGCTTCCGGCGACGGTGTGGAAGGACCGGAGCGAAGGGCCCCGGCTCGGCGCATTGACGCCGCTACCGGTACGTCTCCAGGAATCGGGCCCGGGAGGCGTGCCGGAGTCGCACCAGCGCCTTCTCCTTGATCTGCCTCACCCGTTCACGCGTGATGCCCAGGATCTCCCCGATCTCCTCCAGGGTCATGGGCTCCTCGTCGTCGAGGCCGAAGTAGAGACGAAGGATCTTCGCCTCGCGTTCCTTGAGCGTCGAAAGTGCCTCTTCGATGGTGTTCTTGAGGGCGTGCTCGAACGCTTCGTCCTCCGGGCCCGGCGAATACTGGTCGGGCAGGTAGTCGAGAAGACGGTTGTCCTCTCCTGGCGTCATCGGCGCGTCGAGGGACAGGTGGGAGTGGGAGATGGCGAGCGTGCGCTCGATCTCCTCCTTCGACACGTCGAGATCCTCGGCGATCTCGTCGACGGTGGGCTCCCTCCCCAACTCCTGGAGAAGGGTCGAGCTCCGTCGACCGATCCGGTACAACGCTCCGGCCCGGTTCAGAGGCACACGAACGATGCGACTCTGTTCAGCCAAGCATTGGAGGATGGCCTGACGGATCCACCAGACCGCGTAGCTGATGAACTTGATGCCCTTGGTCTCGTCGAACTTATGGGCCGCCCGGATGAGCCCGAGGTTGCCCTCGTTGATGAGATCGGAAAGCAGCACACCCTGATTCTGGTACTTCTTCGCCACGGAGACGACGAATCGGAGGTTCGACCGAACCAGCTTGTTGAGGGCCTCTTCCTCGCCCTTCCGGATGAGCTTGGCGAGGCGCGCCTCTTCTTCCCGATCGATGAGCGGGTACTGACTGATTTCCTTCAGATACTGGTCCAGCGAGCCTTCTTTGGATGAAGCCTTGCGGGAAGAGAAGGTCATCGGGCCTGAGCCGTGGCGGGGTCGACAGGACGGGGCAAAGACCGCTTCGGGTCGTCCGCCCCGCATAGGATCTCAGCGATACCGCGATCGCGCAATGGGCGGGGCGCCACCGTCAGCGGATGACCGTCCCCAGCCTGGACCAACGCACCAGGGGAAAGCCCGTCGACTCGCTGGGGCGCGCGGGGACGTAGGAGTAGTACACCACCCACGGACGACCCCGTATCTGGTCGCGAGTCACGAAACCCCAGTATCGCGAGTCTTCGCTGTTGTCCCGGTTGTCTCCTAGGACGAAGAACCGCCCGTCGGGTACGACGATGGGACCCCAGTTGTCCCGCGTCGGGTGGTACCCTCGAGGGGGGCCTGCGATGAGGTGGTGGGACTGCCACTCCATGTCGGGGTGGACGGCATCCCCGGCATCGTCCACATGTCGTGCGTACGGCTCCCACACCGGGGCACCGTTGAGGAAGAGTTGCTTGTCCCTCATCTCGAGCGTGTCGAGCGGGAGGCCTACCAGTCGCTTGACGTAGTTCTTCTCAGGCTCGTGAGGAGGATGGAAGACGATGACGTCTCCTCTCTCGGGCTCGGCGAACGCCGGAAGGTCGATGGAGGTCCCCGGGATCCTGGCCCCGTACACGGCCTTGTTCACCAGGAGGAAGTCGCCGACCAAGAGGGTCCCCTCCATGGACGACGTGGGGATCTTGAATGCCTCGACGACCGTGGCGCGGATGAGGAGGAAGAGACCGAAGGCGATGGCGATGGATTTCAACCAGTCGCCCAACCCCTGACCGAGACGGGCGCGACGGGAACGGCCATCGGACCGAAGCATCTCGGTCACAGTGCTGGCCCCTCCCTCGACGTCTCGCATCCGGCGTCACCCTCTGGAGCCCGCCGCGGCGACCTCCTTCGTGTCCACGTCCAGCAGCCGCTCTCGACCGCCTGCCCCACACCAATGGTCTCCGGCGCCACGTGTCGTCAATACACAAGGCCCGGAGGGGCGTTCCTACGCAATGCTTCCGGGCCCCTTTTCGCCGGCATAGCTTCGAAGA
>CALJKZ010000665.1 GCA_937983085.1 uncultured Gemmatimonadales bacterium | reverse complement strand
GTCACCGCCGCCTTGATGAAGCCGGCGAAGAGGTTCTCGATGTCCTGATAGAGGCGTCCGTTCTCGATGGCGACGGCCGCCTGGCCAGCCAGCGACGAGACGATGTCCACCTCACGGGCCGTATAGGGCAGGACCCATCGATCCGAGTCCTCGTCCGTGCGGATCTTCGCTTGCTCGTCACTCTTCCGGTTGATGAGCTGGAGCACCCCCACCACCCGGTCCCGGTGGTCGATCATGGGCACGACCAGCATGGACTTGGCGCGGTAGCCGTACTTGTCGTCGAAGGCCGCCCGATTGAAGGAGTAGGGGACGTCGTCGGCGAGCTCGTACACGTCGCCGAGGACCAGCGGACTCCCGGTGGTCGCCACGTATCCCGCGATGGACGTCTCGTCCAGCGGGAGGCGGAACGTGAGGCTCGGCAGGTCCGGCAGCGTGTCGATCTGCGAGGCGATGAAGTGCAGGACTCGTTCGTCGTTGTCCTCTTCCACCAGGTACAGGCTGCCCGCGTCGGAGCCGCTGAGGGATCGCGCCTGGGTGAGGATGAGGTCGAAGAGCGTCAGGGGGTCACGCTCGCCCATGAGCGCCATCCCCACCTTGCTCATCTCCCGCAGGGCCTTCCGGGATCGGTCGAGTTCGGCCTTGAGGGACTCGACGTCGTCGCCGAGGTGGGCCGCTGCCCCTGGAGCGTCGCTCATCGCATGAGCTCGTCCGCCCGGTCGAACGCCTTGCGGGCCTCGGTTTCGTGGCCGAGCTCGGCGAGGATCTCCCCCTTCAGCAGGTACAACTCGGCGCTCAACGAAGTCTCGCGCTCCACTTCCTCGAGAGCGAGGCGGGCCTCGTAGAAGAGCCCGAGGTCACGGTACGCGACGACGGTGAGGAAGAGGCCGTCCCCCTGAGGGTCGAGACCGAAGACGGCGATCTCGTCCATGTAGTCCTCGAGCTCGACGAACTCCTCCAGGCTCATCACCCGGAACTCCTGCTGCTCCACGGGGCGTCCCCCGCGGCGACCACCGGGGAACACGGTCCAGGCGTAGGTCGCACCGCGCTCGAGCTCCACGCTGTCCGGAAGGGTGAACAGGGTGTCGGCCCCCACCTCGAACATGAGGGGACGGCCCGGTGCCGCGGCCGCGCCTCTGGGTCCCGAGACCTGTCGCAGCATGAGGTCGTACGAGACACCGGGCGTCGACGTCCATCGGAACGTGGGCTGCTGAGACACCACCAGGAGCCCGTTTCGGGGCGCGACGGCCGTCGTCTCGCCGGGAATGGGACGGATCATGCCCTGGCGTCCACCCATGCTGGCGTCGACAGTGGCGGCGCGGGCGAGGGTATTCACCGCCCGTGTGAAGATGTCCGAAGCCACCGCGCTCGGCGGCGCCGACACGGTGGTCTCCTCGTCCACGACCTGCTGTTGACCCGTGCGCGTGATGAGAATGGCGCGGGACCCGTCGTCGGGGAGGACCCCGTCGCCTTCGTACACCCGTTCGCCCACCGCGGCCGGTGCCGGCGCGTCCGACCCGTGCCGAACGTCTACCGTTCCCTGAACCCGGATGACCAGGGCTGCGGGTTCCTGGGCCTGCGCCGGGAGGGTCAGGCCGCTCCAGGCCACCGCCGCCAGGGCGACGGAAATCGCAGTCGTGTTTCTCATACCATATCTCCTACGGACTCCGGCTTTGGGGCTGCCGGGTCTCTCCCATGGTCTCCTTTTCCGTGCGTCGCACCACGAAGTCCCAGTCGGCCGGGGGTGGGTCGGCCAGGTTGTCTGCGCACCGACCCGCATAGACGCGGCTCGGGCCGTCGTCGGGGCAGGCCACCAAGGCCGCCTCGAAACGGGTCTGCGCCTCGGCCCATTGGTGTGCCTTGTACAGGGCCATCGCTTCGTCGTACATGCGCAGCGCCTCTTCCTTTTCCGGCTCCAGCTCCACGCCGTCCATCTCCAGAAGCTCATACACCCTCACGGGCTCGTCCTTGCCCTTCACGGCGATGATATCGAGCTCGCGCACACGATACGAACCGTCGGCCATCGCCAGTGTGGCCTCCGAAACCATGTTGAGCGTGTCGTACGTCTTGTTCGCCGGCTCCAGTCGTGCGGCCAGGTTGACGGCGTCCCCGATGGCCGAGTAGTCGAAGCGGTCCTCCCCTCCCACGTTGCCCACCACGACCTCACCCGTGTGAACCCCGATGCGGACCTTCAACGGTTCACGGTCCGCGACGGCACCCCACCGCTGGTTCAACGCCGTCATCCGCCTCTGCATCAGGATGGCGGTCCGCATGGCACGGTCCGGGTGGTCGGGGACGGCTTTGGGCGCGTTCCAGAAGGCCATGATGGCGTCGCCGATGTACTTGTCGAGATAACCCTTCTCGTCGAAGACCACCTGCGTCATGTCGTTGAGATACTCGTTGAGCAGTGCGATGAGGTCCTGGGCGTCCATCTCCTCGGAGATCTCGGTGAATCCCGAGAGATCGGAGAAGAGGAGGCTGAGGGGGCGCTTCTCGCCGCCGAGCGTCAGGGCCGACGGATCCTCGGAGATCTCGGCCACCACGTCGGGGGAGAGATACTTCCCGAAGGCTCCCTTGATGCCGCGCTTCTCCCGGCCTTCGATGATGGCGACGTACGCCACCGACCCGCCGTAAGAGAGAAGCGTGCCCAGTACCGGCGTTCCGATGGGCACCCACGCCCCCACGTCGCCGAGGGAGAGGAGCTCGACGCCGGGCAGCACGTAGACGCTTCCTGCCCAGGCCCAGTAGGCCATGACCACAGCCATGAACACGGCGGCCCCGGCGGCGACGGCGCCCCACGCCGTCCCCTTTCTGAAAACGATCCCGCCGACGAAGGCGGCCAGGAGCGTCATCCACGCCAGCTTTGCGGCGGCGCCCATGGGCCGGACGTAGCGGCCGTCGATCATGTTCTGGAGCGCGTTGGCGTGGATCTCCACGCCGTACATCCAGAGGTACTCGGCCTCCGTACCGTCGTCGAGGGTCCCTACGTCGCCGTAGTAGGGCGTCCGGAAACGGTCTTCGGCGTGAAAGCCCGTGCCCAGGATGACGATCTTGTCGCGAAAGACTTCCGGGGCGAAGAGGGCGACGCCGGCTGCTGTGAGCGAGCCCTGGGGTACGAAGGTGCCCGGGGGATCGGTAGTCAGCGTCCCCGAAGGTGGTCCGGAGAAGAGGATGCGGAAGGGCACCACGGCCCCCCGACTGCCTTCGTCGGTGCCCTCACGCCAACCTGCGGGAATCTCGCCGACGTCCTCCGGCAGACCCGGCAGCTCGATCCGCCCGCGCTCCCATGCGGCGGCCAGGAGTGAATCGACGTCCAGGCCGCGGGAGTGGGCGTACATGGCCAGGGCGAAAGAGGGCTCGAGGCCATCACCGGACCGGACCGCAAGGGTGGCGTCCCGGAAGTAGTCGAAGGCCGCTGGGAGCTCCGCGGTCCCGACATCATGGGCGACTTCGGTGAAGTACGGATGGGGGGGAGTCGCCACCGGTCCCGAGTCGGTTTGTACTAGCGGCGAGACGAGGATCACGTTGCCGGCACGCTCGATGGCGTCGCGCAGGAGGTCGTTGCCCGAGTCGATCTCGTTGAGCGCGGGGAAGAGCTCGTCGAGATAGACGTCGATCCCGATGGTTCGGGCCCCCGCCCCAGCCACCGCGTCTACCAACTCGGCGAGATGGCTTCGCGGGAAGGGTGAGATCCAGGGGGTCTCCTCGAAGCTCAGCTGGTCGAAGAGGACCAGAACGATCTCACTCTCGCGCTCGCCCCGACCCTCCTGGAAGGACTCGGACGTCGTGAGCTGGCGCAGGTCGAGAGTGTAGTCCTCGAAGCTGCGGACTCCGGTCAGGCGGCCCAGCGTGTCGCCCAGCACGAGGGCGAGCGCCACGGCGCCGAGCGCGATGGCGCCGAAGGCGACGAGTCGACGAGTCTTCCTCACGGGCGAAGGTCCCCGCGATGCCGAGACGCGCCGGCTCAGTTCGTGATCTCGTAGACCACCGAAGCGGTACCCCAGGCGTCGAGCCGTACCGCCTCTCCCTCCATTCCCGCGGCCTGTTTGATGGCCTCGGTGATCTCGGCGGCGAAGTCGGCGCCGCCACTGGCGTAGACGTCCCCTCTCGGGATGTCGATCTCGATGGGCTCCTCGGTGAGGAAGGCCCGGACCATGCCGCCGCCGGCCGGCGGAAGCGCCTGGAAGGCCAGGTCTCCGCCCGGGTAGCGGAGCGTCTGCCCCGCCCGCACCCGCATGGAGGGATCGTCGGCGTTGGGGATGAGCACCGCCACGGTGCCGTCCGTTCCGAGATCCACGAGCGTGACGTAGCCGTCGCGATCGGATTCGATCTCGAAGCTCAGCTCCTCACCGATGCCGAAGGACGTCTTCGAACCGGTCAGGCGCACGTCGAAGCCAAAGCTCTGAGCGGGATTCTCCATGTCGCCCAGCGTCTTCGCCGCCGATTCCTTCCGGAGGATGTCGGCCAAACCGACCATGGCGGCGGGCTCCACGTCGATCTCACCGTGGCGCAGGAAGCCGTCGGATCCGATGACCCGGAGCTCGTCGCCCCGACGGCGCACGATGAGGTGACTGAAGTCGGTCTCGTCCTGGACGGGACGGACGGCGGGGGCATCGGCGAGTTCGGCCATGAGCGCGTCGGCGAGGCGGGTCTCCACGGCCGCGATGTTCACGAGAAGGGGGCTGTCGCCGTACACGAAGGAGACCAGGCGGGCCCGATCGCCCTCCGACACATTCCCGGAGACCACAGTGGTCGTGGTCGAGCGCTGGCTCACGTTCGACACCACCAGCCGGGCTCCGCCGTCGGTCTCGAAGACCGAGCCCGGCGTGAGTCCGAGGGCGAGACCGGCGCCCAGTTCGGCGGTGCCGCCGCCGGCCCGCGTCACCGGGAGGGCCATCTCTCCGCGGCCCGCGGTGGCGCCGTCCACGAAGAAGAGAGGGAAGCTCTTGAGCCCCACGTCCTCGGAGATGTAGGGGTCCTGCTGGAAGCGATTGCGCTTCAGAGCCTCGTACGCCTCCTCGAAGACCTCCTCGTAGGTGACGTCGTCGGGAGCCTTCCAGAGCTGCTGCACCATGAAGGTGGTGAAGGCTCCGCCATGGAAGGCCTCGCGGCCGTCGGCTTCCGGGAAGAATGCGTCGACGGCGACCTGGAACGGCTGGGCCGCGGCGAGTTCGAGAACGCGGGTCTGGCCGGCGTCGAAGCCGGTGTCGTCCTGCTGCTGGCCGGGAAGCGCACGCCGCGCCGCGCCTGCCGGTCGCTCGATGTCGTTCATGTCCCGGTCGAGGAGGCGCCCCCTGCTGAAGGGGGTCACGTCGCGCGTCCCGGTGCCCGAATTGCAGTTGTCGAGGAAGACGATGACGTTCTCGGTGGGCAGCATGCCCAGCCAGTCGTTGAACTCGTCGTCGCTGATGTCGTTCTCGGTGCTGGTTGCGATGACGTCCGCGGGTGCGAGGGTCTCGTCGAGGCCGTCGTCTTCGTCGCCGTCCTCGTCCCACATCTGCGAGCCGTGGCCCGAGTACCAGATGACCACGTTGTCGCCGGGCCGGGCATTCTGGACCAGCCATTCGGTGATGCCCTCCTGGATGGCGGCCTTGGTGGCTTCGCCATTGATGAGCATCCGCACGTTGTCCTCGGGAAAGCCCGATCGCATGACGAGGACGTCGCGTACCCGCCGGGCGTCGTGTTCGGCTCCCGGGAGATCACCACCCTCGACATCGTCCAGGTGGATGTAGTCGCTGATGCCGATGACCACGGCCCAGTGGGTGGGAGCGATGCGCTCCGACGGACCGAAGGCGAGGAGCGGCACCGTGAGTGCGAGTGCTCCGAGGCGAACGAGTGGGGGGGCGAGTCTGTTCACGATGATCTCTCCAGCCGGTAGTCCACTCCTTCCATGGCCCCCTCGACGACGAGGCCGTTCCCTCCGCGTTCGGCCTGCTCGCGCATCTTCGCGATGATGGCCTCGAGCTCGTAGTCGGTCCGGGTAGGGTCGTGGTGGAAGAAGAGGAGGCGTTTGACCCCACCCTCCTGGGCAAGGCGCAGGGTCTGCTCGAAGGTCGAGTGTCCCCACCCGACCCTGTGCGGATATTCCTCTTCGGTATACATCGAGTCGTGGATCAAAAGATCCGCGTCACCGATGAAGTCGACGAGCCGGGACTCGAATCCCGAGGGCACGTCGCCATACATGTCGCCCTCGATCTCGTTGTCGGGAATGAAGCAGATGACCCGACCCGCGACGGTGATCTTGTAGCCGAGGACGAAGGAAGGGTGACGCACTCGGATGACTTCGAGGAGCGCGTCGCCCGTTTCGTACTGGCCCTCGTTCAGGTGCTCGAACTCCATCTCCGCCGCGACGAAGCTGAAGGGAACGGGGAAGTAGATGGGCCCCATCTGCCCGGCGAAGAGGTTCTGGACGTCGATGTCCTTCTGCTTGGGGCCGATGACGCGGATCCGGTCCTCGGCGTCGTACAGAGGCGCGAAGAAAGGGAACCCCTGGATATGGTCCCAGTGGAAATGGGTCAGGAAAATGGGGATGGCGTTGGGTCCGCGTTCGACGATGTCCAGGCCGAGGGGTCGGATGCCCGACCCTGCGTCGAAGATGAGCCGCTGCCCACCCGCGTTGACCTCCATGCAGGTGGTGTTTCCACCGAAGTCCACCGTCTTCGGGCCCGGAGACGGTATGGATCCCCGCGTCCCCCAACAGCGAACGGTTACACCGTCCACCGAGGCGCTCTCTGGAGCGGCGGATTCCGTCGACGGGGCGTCGCGGTCCTTCTTTGTGGCGGAGTCCACGTGATGGTCGGCCGGCCGGGGGGTGGGGGTTAGCGTGTCGGGAATTCACCCCGCACGCGCACTCCTTCAATGTAGGACGGCCTTCGGGCGCGTCGCGAGCACTTTTCCCGTTCTCGCGACCTTCACCGGCTCTGCATAGCTTTGAGATTCCGACGTCGATTGCGATGATGACTCCGCCCCGAGATGGATTCCACTTCCACCCCCGTCGTTCCCGAGAGTGAGCCGCCCGTGCTGACGCGTGAACAGATCAGCGTCCGGCTGCGGGAAGTCGCCCTGTTCCAGGGGCTCAGCCAGGACGATCTGGCCGAGATCCTCAGGATCTCGGAGGCGGTTCGCGTCGACGCCGGCGAGTACGTGTTCGAGGAGGGTGAACGGGGCGACCACTTCTACGTCATCGTCCACGGCAGCATCGAGTTGAGGAAGGCGACCGGGTCGGGCTTCAAGAAGCTGGCGGTGCTGCGGGCCGGACAGGCCTTCGGCGAGATGGCCCTCCTCAACCAGACCCCGCGCTCGGCGTCGGCCTACGCCCTCGAGGATACGTACCTCCTCTCGGTGTCGCGCGCGTCCTTCGCGCAGATGCTGGGCGGCGACACCTTGTCCGTCCGGCTCCTGGAGAAGCTGTCGACGGCCCTGTGGGCCACCTCGGTGCGGCTCGCGGCGCAGACTCAGACCCGCGGCTCCACGGACAACGACACCGGACACGAGACGCTGGCCGAGTTCAACCGCCTGCTGCGCGCTCGCCTCCTTCCCCGGGTGACGCCCCGGGTGAGCGGGTACGACATCGCCGCCACCACCCTCGCCCCGCGCCAGGGATCCGGATCCACCGCGTGGGACTGGTTCGTCCTCACCGACGGGCGGCCGGCGTTCGCCGTGATGAGGGCCGTGAAGGACGACATCTTCTCCGCACAGCGGCTGGCGGCAGCCAGGATGCTGCTTCGGAGCTTGGCCGCAGAACCCCACTCCTCCCTGGGTGCCATGCTCACCAAGGCGAGCCGCGGGCTGCGGGCCGGATGGGTCGAGGGTCTCTCCGGGCCCATCATGGTGGGAATGGTCGCCCTGGCCGACGGAGCTGCCGAATGGGTCGAGGCCGGCGCCATCACCGCCCTGGTGGTGAGGCACGACGGGGCCGCTGAGGATCTGAGCCGTCACGCACCGCCCCTGGGCGGGGAGAACGACCGAGGCTACGAGTCCGAAGTCATCGTGATGGCCGAGGACGACTGCGTGGTGGCGTTGACCGATGCCCACGCCGACGCCGTCGGTGCGGTGGCCGAAGCCCTTTCGGGGCCGACCATCGGGAGCGCGCGCGACGGGCTCAGTCGTGTGGTGGGGCGCGCGTCGGCGGCGGCAGCCGGATCCGGCGGATCGTCGGACGTGAGCGCATCCATCATCCTACGGACCGCTGCGTCCAGGTAAGGGGTACGTCGTACTCCCTGGGGCTCGGCGGCCGCGAGGTTCGACGGTCGCGCCCCTCCGAATTCCAGAAGCGAACAACCGATGGCTGCTACGGAAAAAGAAATACGCGATGCGCTGAAGGGCGTGAAGGACCCCGAGTTGGGCCTGGACCTGGTGGTCCTCGGCCTCATCTACGACATCGAGGTCGAAGGGGATCATGTCGATGCCGTCATGTCCCTGACGTCACCCATGTGCCCCGTCGCCGGGGAGATCGTCAACAACGTCAAAGAAGCCATCGAGGGCGTGGAGGGCGTGGCGAGCGCCGATGTCGAGCTCACCTTCGACCCGCCGTGGACGCCCGACCGCATCAACCCGCTGATCCGCTCGTCCCTCGGTCTCTGAGGGTGACGGGTCCCTGACAACGAACCTCACGCGCCCGCCCGGGCGCGAGAGCCACGGAAGCGAGAGGTCCATGAGCCGATTCACCGACGAAGAGCTGAAGCAGAAGGTCCAGGAGGGCTACATGGTCGAGAGCCTCGAGGACATGACCGAGGGGTATCGAAAGGCCCTTCGGGTTCAGCTCACCGTGCAGGCGGACACGGAGTTGATGAGCGCACCTTCGTACTGGATGGCGGCGCGTCATGCCCCGTCCACCAATACCCAGGTGAGCGCCCACGCCATCATCCAGGACGAGCTCGCCCACGCGAACATCGCCTACCGCCTCCTCGAGGACATCGGCGAATCCAAGGAGCAGCTCGTCTACGGCCGCCAACCCCACGAGTTCAAGCACCCCTACGGCTTCGACCAGCCGCTGGACAACTGGGCGGAATTGGTGGTCGCCAACGGCTTCTTCGACCGGGCGGGCATCACGCTCCTCTCCGACGTCTACCAGAACACGTCGTACGCGCCGCTCAAGCGGGCGCTGGTGAAGATCGACATGGAGGAGACCTTCCACCTCCGTCATGGCGAGGTGTGGATGCGCCGCCTGGCCAAGGCGGGGGGTGAGGCGCGCGAGCTTCTGCAGAAGGCCGTGGACTGGATGTTCCCCATGACCATCGAGTGGTTCGGACTGCCCGACGACCTCAAGCGGCACTCGGGCCAGCTCGACTACCGCCTGAAGGGCCTCACCAACGACCAGCTGCGGCAGGTGTGGATGGCCTCCACGGTGCCCCTGTGCGAAGAGCTCGGCCTCCACGCGCCCGCTCACTGGGACGCGGACAAGGAGGAGTACGTCCTGGAGTATCCCTTCCCCTGTCAGTACGACGCCGTCGAGAAGCACTGGGCGTTCGACGAAGGAGAGATCTCCTGGGATGCCGTCTTCGAGCGCTGGAAGGGACGCGGGCCCATGAACGAGATCTACGTCGAACACGTGCAGCGCTCCCGCGGCGACGTGGCCAAGTGGCTCGACGGCAAAGCTGCCTGATGGCGGGGACGATTCGACTCGACGCTGGGTCGATGGCATGAGCACGACGGCGCTGCCGGTCGCTCGTGGGCGGGACGGGGGCCTTCCCGTTCACGTGAGCGTGCACAAGAGCGGTGGACGCGACCTGTGGTCGGCTCCGCTGGACGAGGCGCCGTCCGACCCCGTGGCGGCGACGTGGGATGCGCTTCAGGAGGTCCTCGATCCCGAGATCCCCATCAGCCTGCCCGAGTTGGGCCTCATCTACGGGGTCGGAGTCGATAGGGGCACGGTGACCGTGCGGCTCACCTTCACGGCCACCGCGTGTCCGTGCATGGAGTTCATCAAGGAAGACATCACCGACCGACTCGAGTCGGAGC
This sequence comes from uncultured Gemmatimonadales bacterium, assembly GCA_937983085.1. Taxonomy (GTDB): domain Bacteria; phylum Gemmatimonadota; class Gemmatimonadetes; order Longimicrobiales; family Gaopeijiaceae; genus UBA2589. The sequence continues at coordinate 1,326 of CALJKZ010000665.1, read as the reverse complement.
ACTGGATTCGCGAGGTGGAGCTCGTCGAGGTGTGGGACCCGCCGTGGACCAGTGACAGGATCACGCCGGAAGGACGGGCCAAGCTTCGGGAACTCGGCGTCAGCGCGTAACGAACTCCACGCCGACTCCCCATCGAACCGCTACGACAGGAAAGAGCCGACACCATGCTCGAGAAGGTTTACGACGTCTTCGCCCGGAAGGACCGTGGCGATCAGCTGGTCCACATCGGGTACGTGGATGCCATGGACGACGAGACGGCGAAAGTGCATGCCTGGACCACGTACGACGAAGAGCGCTGGTTCGAGATGTGCGTCGTCGAGCGGACGGCCATTGTGCCGGTGAACCGTGACGACGGACCCTTCGCCAAGGCACAGAGGGCCGCCGACCATGGCTGAGGTGCTCGACGTCTCGGCTCTGGATGCCGACGGCCGGAAGGCGCTCGAGCGCCTGATCCTCTCCCTGGCCGACTCCAAGCGCCTCATGGGGATCCGATACTCGGACTGGCTCCTCGGGGCTCCATCCATCGAAACGGGGATCGCCACGTCGTCCATGGCGCAGGACGAGTGGGGCCATGCCCGTCTCGTCTACGCGATGCTCAAGGAGCTGGACATCGATCCGGTGGCCGTGGAGCACGACCGCGCGCCGCAGGAGTACGCGTCCATCGGCGCCCTGGACGAGGAGATGCCCGACTGGGCGGCGCTGGTTGCCGCCATGGTACTGGTGGATGGGGCGCTGACCACGGCGCTGGCTTCCTTCGCCGAAGGCACCCTGGAGTCCGCTCGGGGCCGCGTTCCCAAGATGCTCGCCGAAGAGGAGTTCCATGCGAGCCTCGGCGCGGCGTGGTACCGGCGTCTTGCTCGATCCGAAGGCGATGCCCGCCGGCTGCTGGTCGCAGCCACCGAGGCCATGCTTCCCGACGTCCTGGCCTGGCTCGGTGCCGACGATGCGCCGGCCCGGGCCATGGTGGAGGCGGGGGTCATCGGACCGGCCGACGACCTCCTGGCCGATTTCCGGGCGCGGGTACGCGACATCGTCGCTCTCGCCGACATCGACGTGGACGCGGCGACCGCCGCCGACGCGTGGGACGAAGCCCGGGGTCGCACCCCGGGGCATCCCGATGAGCACGCGGTCGAGCGCGTCCGCGGCGACAAGAACCGGGCGCTCTTCGTCGAATGACCGACGACGAGGGCGTAGCAGGGCGTCCCCCGTTCCGGGAGGGTAGGGTCGCGGACACCGGCCGGGGCTCGTTCCGTGCCGAGGAGCGCCGGGAGGAGGCGCCCGACAGCCTGCCCGAGGCTCCCGACTGCCCCTTCTGCGACGGTGTCG
>CALJKZ010000664.1 GCA_937983085.1 uncultured Gemmatimonadales bacterium | reverse complement strand
ATACGAGATGTGCGGACGTGACTGGAGTTCAGACGTGTGCTCTTCCGATCTGCACACATGGACAAGCACTTTCCGGCGATGGCGCTCATGGAGGTGGCCCGCCTCGTCGACGCCAGGGCAAAGGTGGAAATCGAGGCCACCGCGGTGCTCGCCGAAACGGACTGAATCGCCGGCTCGGGTTGCCCCCCGCGGGTCCGGGTCAGGAAGCCAAAGGGAGGATGCGGGGTGTTCCAACCTGACTCGTTTCTCTACCGCCTGGACGAGGCGACGGGTGTCGCGACCCTGACCCTCAATCGTCCCGACCGACTCAACGCCCTCACGTTCGAGGTCTACGACGAGCTTCGGCGGGCGTTCTATGCGCTCCACGACGAGGACGACGTGCGGGTGGTGATCCTCACCGGCACGGGCCGGGGCTTCTGCTCGGGCGGCGACGTCGAGGATATCATCGGCCGCCTCTTCGAGCGCGACATGCGGGGCCTCCTCGAGTTCACCCGGATGACGTGCGACCTCGTCCTGTCCATCCGACGGTGTCGAAAGCCCGTCATCGCCGCCCTCAACGGCACCGTCGCGGGAGCCGGAGCGGTCATCGCCACGGCGTGCGACCTGCGCATCGGGGCCGAGTCGGCGAAGATCGCCTACCTGTTCACTCGCGTCGGGTTGTCGGGTGCCGACATGGGCGCGGCGTGGATGCTGCCGAGGATCGTGGGCCTTGCCAAGGCCAGCGAGCTGCTCATGACGGGGGACTTCATCAGCGCCGACGAAGCCTGGCGCATCGGCCTCTACAATCGGGTCGTGGACGACGGCGAGTCGCTGGAGGCCGCCACCGAACTGGCCGAGAAGCTGGCACTGGGTCCCTCGTTCGCCCTCGAGATCACCAAGGACTCCTTGAACCGGGAAGCGAGCATGGATCTGGCGGGTGCCCTGGAGGCCGAAGCACAAATCCAGGCCGCCCTCATGCTCCACCCCGACTTCCGCGAGTCCTACGACGCGTTCGTGGAGAAGCGAAAGCCCGACTTCCTCTGAGCCGTCACCGCGTCCCCGACAGCCTTTCGACCCGATGTCCGATACCCATACCGTCCGAGCCTTCCTCGAGGCCGACCACCACCCCTGGGGCGCCGAAGTGGCGGCCTTTGCCGCCCGTGAGCTCGCAGGCAGGAGCGAGCCCCGCGACGACGACGACGCTCGGCGGGAGGCCCGAGACCTTCTCGCCACCATGGGCGAGGAGGGACTCTTCACCCCCATCGGTCGCCGTGATCTGCGGGCGTGCTGCCTGGCCCGGGAGATCGTCGCGGCGGCGTCTCCCCTGGCCGATGCCGTGTGGGCGCTCCAGGGCCTGGGCATCACTCCGTTCCTGCTGGCCGGCACCGACGCCCAGAAGGGCGAGTGGGCGGACCCCGCGCTGGCGGGCGAGCTCATGGGAGGCTTCGCCATCACCGAACCCGAGGCCGGCTCCGACGTCGCCTCCATGAGGGCTCGGGCCGTCCGGGACGGCGAGGACTACGTCCTGAACGGCCACAAGTGGTTCATCAGCAATGCCGGTATCGCCGACTTTTATGTGACGTTCGCGTCCACCGATCCGGACGCCGGGAGCCGGGGGATCAGCGCCTTCGTCGTGCCAGCCGATGCGCCGGGCCTCACCTTCGCAGGGGCCCAGGTCATGAGCGCCCCCCACCCACTCGGGGAGCTGGTCTTCGAGGACTGCCGGGTGCCGGCCTCGAATCGGGTGGGCGAGGAGAACCGCGGGTTCATGATCGCTATGGCCACGCTGGATCAACTCCGGCCCACCGTAGGCGCGGCCGCGTGTGGCATGGCGGAGCGCGCCATCCGGGAGGCGTTGGATCACGCCGTCTCGCGCAGGCAGTTCGGTGAGCGCATCGCCGACTTCCAGATCATCCAGGACAAGCTCGGCCGGATGGCCATCGATCTCACCGCCGCCCGCATGCTCGTCTACCGTGCCGCGTACGAGAAGGATCTTGGCGCGGACCGCATCACCACCGAGGCCGCCATGGCGAAGGCCTTCGCCACCGAAGCGGCCCAGCGCATCATCGACGATGCGGTGCAGATCCTCGGCGGTCGGGGCGTCATGGCTGAGCATCCGGTGGATCGTCTGTACCGCTCCATCCGGTCGCTGCGGATCTACGAAGGCACCACCGAAATCCAGCACCTCATCATCGGGGGTCGGATGGTGGCCGACGCGGCGTCCGGGTCCGCCTCTTGAGGATTCTCGTCGCCGGAGGCGGACCCGCCGGGCTCTACTTCTCCATCCTCATGAAGAGGGCGGACCCGACCCACGACATCGTGGTGGTGGAGCGGAACCAGGCCGATGACACCTTCGGCTTCGGGGTCGTGTTCAGTGACGCCACCATCGCAGAAGTGGAGGAGGCGGATCCGGTGACGTATCGCGCCGTCACCGACCACTTCGTCCGATGGGACGACATCGACGTCCACTATGCCGGGGAGCTGATACGCTCCACGGGACACGGCTTCAGCGGCATGAGCCGCCAGACCCTCCTCACCGTGCTCCAAGACGAAGCGCAGAGCGTGGGCGTGGACCTCCGATTCGAGACGGAGATCGCCGAGGTCGTCGGCTCCGGCGGTGGATCCGGCGAGACCGCGCACCAGAGCCGAGCCGCAGCTGGCCCGGTCGATGGCGGAGAAGAGGGCGGCGATGTGGCCGGTGTACCCGCGTCGGGCGGCCCCTCCTCGTTCCGCCTCGACCCCTCGGAGTGGGATCTGGTGGTGGCGGCGGACGGTGTGAACTCCACGGTCCGGGAGGCGCTGTCCGAGGCGGTTGCCCCCACCATCGACTGGCGACCCAATCGCTTCGTCTGGCTCGGCACCAGCAAGCCCTTTCCGGCCTTCACCTTCTACTTCAAGGAGAACGAGCACGGACTCTGGCGTGTGCACGCGTACCAGTACGAGCCCGGGCGCTCGACCTTCATCGTCGAGTGCACCGACGAGACCTGGGCCGCGGCGGGTATGGACGGGGCATCGGAGGCCGACACGCTGGCCTATTGCGCCCAACTCTTTGCCGAGGAATTGGACGGACACGAGCTCATCCCCAACAAGAGCGTGTGGAGGAGCTTCCCCACGGTCCGGTGCGAGCGCTGGTCGGTGGGCAACGTGGTTCTGGTAGGAGACGCTGCCCACACCGCCCACTTCTCTGTGGGGTCGGGAACGCGCATGGGTATGCTGGATGCCATCGCCCTTCGCGACGCCCTGGTGGCGGAGGGTGGCTCCGGACCCGACGTGCTCCGGGCACTCGAGGTCTACGAAGAAGAGCGCCGACCCGCCGTCGAATCCCTGCAGCGGGCGGCCCAGGCGAGCCTCGAGTGGTTCGAGGATACCGAGCGCTACATCGAGCTGGACCCCCTTCAGTTCGCCTTCACGCTCCTCACGCGGTCCCTCCGCATCACCCACGAAGACCTCCGCGTGCGTGATCCGGAGTTCCTGGCACGCGTGGACGAATGGGTGGCGGCTGACGCCGACGCCCAGTCCGGCCGGACGGTTCCGCGCGATCCGCCGCCGCCGCCCTTGTTCACTCCGTTCCGCCTCCGGGACCTTGTGGTGCCCAACCGGGTGGTGGTGTCGCCGATGTGCCAGTACACCGCCGTCGACGGCACCGTGGGCGACTGGCACCTCCAGCATCTGGGAAGCCGGGCCATCGGCGGAGCGGGAATGGTCTACGCCGAGATGACCGACGTCTCCCCGGAGGCGAGGATCTCACCCGGGTGCGCCGGGCTGTACAAGGACGCCCATGTGGGGGCGTGGAAGCGCATCGTCGACTTCGTCCACGAGCACTCGTCGGCGAAGATCGCCATGCAGCTGGGTCACGCGGGCCGGAAGGGAGCCACCAAGAGCCTGTGGGAAGGCGACTCGGAGCCCTTGGAGAAGGGCGAGTGGGATATCGTGTCGGCATCGCCCATCCCCTACTTCCCCGACCGTAGCCAGACCCCGCGCGAAATGACCCGGGCGGACATGGACGAGGTGGTGGGGCACTACGTCGGGGCCACCGAGCGGGCCATCGAGGCCGGCTTCGACCTCCTCGAGATCCACATGGCCCACGGCTACCTGCTGGCCTCCTTCATCTCGCCCCTCACCAACGAGCGCGACGACGAGTACGGGGGCGAGCTGGAGGCGAGGATGCGCTTCCCCCTCGAGGTCTTCGACGCCTGCCGTGCGGTCTGGCCCGACCACCTCCCCATGGCGGCGCGGGTGAGCGCCGTGGACTGGGCTCCCGGCGGGATGATGCCCGAGGACACGGTGGAGGTCGCACGCATGTTGGCCGCCCACGACTGCGACGTGGTGGACGTCTCGTCGGGTCAAACCGTGCCGGATCAACGCCCCCGCTACGGCCGCCTCTGGCAAACGCCGTTCGCCGACCGGATCCGCCACGAGGTGGGCATCTCCACCATGTCGGTAGGCAACATCTCGTCGTGGATGGACGTAAACACCATCATCGCAGCCGGTCGCGCCGACTTGTGTTTGATTGCCCGGGCGCACCTTTTCGATCCGTACTGGACCCGCCACGCGGCGTACATGCTCGACTATCGCATGACGTGGCCGAACCAGTACAAATCCGTGGAGCGGTACACGCCCCGGTTCGAATTCCACTTCGGTGGAGAGTAGTCCGTGGACATTCGCACCAAGCTGGTCTTCACCTTCGTCGCGGTGGCTCTGGCGAGCATGGCGGCGTTGGCCTATACGGCCTACCAGACGGTGGCCGGCCAGCTCACGAAGGCCCGTATCACGCAGCTCGAGGGCCTGGCGTCGTTCAAGGTGGAGTCGCTGGGGAGCATCACGGAGAGCTGGTCGGACCTCCTGAGCCTCGTCGCCACCCGGGACCGCATACGCACGACCCTGGCCGATTACTCCGCCTCGGGTCGCGCCGAGGATCTCACACGTCTCACCGACCTGCTGGATACCGTTCGCCGGGCCTCTCCCACCTTTCACGAGATCTCCATCCACGGGCCCACGGGCGACCGCCTCGTCCGGTCCGGTCCGGAGCCGGGGCATCCCGCGGCGGAGTTGGATCTTCTCGGTCGATTCGACGACAGCCGTCCGTGGTACCTCGGAATGGTCTTTCCCGGTGGAGGGGAGATGCCCCTGGCCAGCATGGCCGCACCCATCGACCTCGGCGGAGATCGCCTGGGGTACCTCCATGCCCTTCTGAGCCTGGACGAGATCGTGCAGATCTCCCGGAACTACGAGGGGCTGGGTCGCACGGGTGAGACGATGGTGGTGGTGCGGGACGACGACGTCATGCGGGTGATCCACCCGGTGCGCGCGGCGGCGGTGGAAGGGGACACCCTCCTGGATGTTCGGCGCTTCGAGGGGAACGGGATCGTGGTCGAACCCGGTGACGTTGCCGCGCTCTCCCTTCGCGAGTCGAGCGTGAGTTTCGCCGGAAACGTCACGGACTACCGGGGCCAGGAGGTATGGGCGGCCACCGCCTATCTCGCGGAGATGGAGTGGGGCGTTCTCGTGAAGGTCGACGCTTCGGAGCAGAGAGAGCCCATCCTCGTGGTGCGGAACGATCTGATTCGCATCTCCGTGATCCTGGCGGCGTTCGCCATCGTCGCGGCCTTCACCATCGGCTTCCGCGTGGCCAAACCCATCCTGCAGCTGTACGCCGCCGCGGACAGTATTCGTGGGGGCGACCTCTCGGCCCGGTCGGGGGTTCAGCGGGAGGACGAGGTGGGGCTCCTGGCGCAGACCTTCGACGAGATGGCCGCCGAACTCGAGGGCCGGGTGGAGCTCCTCACCGAGTACCGACAGTTCTTCGACATGTCGTTGGACATGATGTGCATCGCAGCCACCGACGGGTACTTCAAGCAGGTGAACGACGCCTGGACCCGGGAACTGGGATGGTCGGAGGAGGAGCTTCTCAGCCGGCCATTCGTCTCCTTCGTGCACCCCGACGACGTGCAGAAGACCATCGACGAGGTGGCGAAACTCGAAGATGGCATCCCTACCATCCAGTTCGAGAATCGGTACCTGCATCAGGACGGGACGTACCGGCTCCTTCACTGGCGCAGCACTCCGGAGCAGGGAACAGGACGGCTCTACGCCATCGCCCGGACCCAGTCCGCGGACGCATCACGGAGGGCCGACGAGAACGGGGAAGCGGGCGCGGACGGCGACGCGGGCGAGCCGAGCCGTGGGGACGGTTCACCGGGTGAAGGGGGAGCACCCTGACGGACTTCACCTACCTGGGTCTCGTCGCCGGCTTCATCTATCTGCTCATGGGGGGCGACCTTCTCGTCCGGGGTGCGGTGGCGCTCGCCCGGCGGCTGAACGTGCCTCCGGTCGTGGTGGCGGCGACGGTGGTGGGGTTCGGTACCTCGTTGCCGGAGATGATCGTGTCCATCCAGGCCACCGTGAGCGGTGTCCCGGATCTGATCCTCGGCAACGTCGTGGGCAGCAACATCGCCAACGTGCTGCTGGTGGGGGGAGCGTCGGCGGTGGTGTTTCCGCTCCTCCACGACGACCGCGAGCTGCGGCGAAACGTCGTCCTCATGTGGGGCGCGCTCCTGGCCTTCACGGCCTTCGCGGCCATGCGCAGCTTCTCCACCGTCGACGGCGTCGTTCTCCTGGTGGCCTTCTTCGTGATGATGGCCGCCACCGCACGATCCACCCTCCGGGCCCGTCAGGAGTCGGATCCCTCCACGCCCCTCGATTGGGTCCTCGGGATCCCCAGCCGCATGATCGTCATCGTGATGTTCATCATCGTGGGGATCGTCATGCTTCCTTTGGGCGCCAACCTGCTGGTCGATTCGGCGGTCGAGATCGCCGAGCGATTCGAGGTGCCGGAGGCGGTCATCGGCCTCACCATCCTCGCCGTGGGCACGTCGCTGCCCGAACTCACGACGTCGGTGCTCGCGGCGCTGGAGAAGCGTTCCGACGTGGCCATCGGCGCCATCGTGGGGAGCAACACCTTCAACATCCTCACCATCATGGGGCTCACCGCCGCCGTCAGTCCGGCACCCATCCTGGTTTCGAACCGGATGCTCTTTCTCGACATTCCGTTCATGCTGGTGACCAGCGGCGCGCTCGGTCTCGCGGCCCTCAGAGGACGGGCCGTCGGGAGAGGCGTCGGGATCGCCATGCTGGTCGCGTACGCCGCCTATCTCACCACCTTGGCCGTCATCGTCTGACGGAAGCCGAGCACGAGGTCATCCACGTGTCTGAAGCGGTCACCTACGGCAAGTATCTGAAGCTCGAGGAGTTGCTCTCCCTGCAGCAGCCCCGCGACGCGGTGGAGCACGACGAGATGCTCTTCATCGTCATCCATCAGGTCTACGAGCTCTGGTTCAAGGTCGTACTCCACGAGGTCGACTACGCCCGCCGCCTGCTCACCGGAGGCGATGCCCCGAGGGCACAGCACACCCTCAAGCGGATCCTCACCATCCTGAAGGTCCTGGTATCGCAGCTCGACGTTCTCGAGACCATGACGCCGACGGAGTTCCTCACCTTCCGCGAGCGCCTCGACACAGCCAGTGGCTTCCAGAGCGACCAGTTCCGGCAACTCGAGTTCGTACTGGGCCACAAGACCCGCGCCGCGGTCGAGCGCTTCGAGGAAGGGTCGCGGGCGCGCGAGCATCTCGAACGGAGGTGGAACGAGCCCACGCTGTGGGACGCTCTCCTGGCCTACCTCGCCGGACAGGGACACCCGGTGCCCCAGGCTCAGCTCGAGCGCGACGTCACCGCGCCCATCGAGCCCTCGGACGAGGTCCAGTCGATTCTCGTTGAGCTGTACCGCAACGACCCGCGCGACGCCGAGCTGTGCGAGCGCCTCGTCGATCTCGACGAGGGGATCCAGGAGTGGCGGTACCGTCACGTGAAGATGGTGGAGCGCACCATCGGCATGAAGCGAGGGACCGGCGGATCGGCGGGGTCCAAGTATCTGAGGACGACCCTCAACGAGCCCCTCTTTCCGGACCTGTGGGACATCCGGGCGCGACTCTGATGCCCGACCTCGCGGCTCTCCGACGTCGCCCCAACGCGCTTTCGCCGCACTACTCGGCGTTCCGGGTCGACGAACGCCTCCTCCTGACGGGTCACTCCCACCAGGCATGGCCGGACGCAGCCTTCGAGGGCCAGAAGCAGGCGTGGATGGACGCTGCGATGTACGCCGACGGCAAGTGGGAGCATGTGGCCGGGAAGGTGGAGCGGGTGGCCGAGGGGTACCGGGCGCTCATGGGCGGCTGCGACGGTGACCTCACGTTGGAGACGAACACCCACTCCCTGGTGGTGCGCTTTCTGTCGGCCCTCCCCTTGAGAGAGCGACCCCTGGTGGTCACGACGGATGGTGAGTTCCACACCATTCGTCGACAGCTGGACCGGCTCGCCGAAGAGGGGCTGGAGGTGGTGAAGGTCTCCGCCCATCCCGTGGATACGCTGGCCGAGCGTGTGGCCGCCGAGGTGGACGACGGCACGGCGGCGGCCATGATCTCGTCGGTCCTCTTCACCACCGGCCTCATCGTCCCGAACCTCGACGCGGTGGCCTCGGCGTGTGCCCACCACGGAGCGGAGATGCTGGTGGATTCCTACCACTCCCTCGGCGCCGTCCCCTTCTCACTGGAGGGGATGGAGGGCGCCTTCGTCGTCGGGGGAGGCTACAAGTACCTGCAGCTGGGGGAGGGCAACTGCGCCATGCGCGTGCCGCCGGGATGCACGCTTCGGCCGGCCATCACCGGCTGGTTCTCGGAGTTCGCCGAGCTCGCCCATGAGCGCGTGCCGGGCCAGGTGGCCTACGGCTCCGGCGCGGCGCGTTTCGCCGGGTCGACATACGATCCGACGTCCCCGTACCGGGCGGCGTCGGTCCTGGATTTCTTCGTCGAGCAGGGACTCACGCCCGACTTCCTCCGGACCGTCAGCGTCCACCAGGTGGAGCTGCTGAAAAGCACCTTCCTCAAGTTGGATCTCGATCCCGACGCCGTGAGCCTGGAGTCCGAGGTTCCGCCGGAGTCACGGGGTGGCTTCCTGGCGCTGCGGGCAAAGGACGCCGGGGGGCTGTTCGAGCGCCTCCTCGAGCGGGGCGTGCGAACCGACTACCGGGGCGACGTGCTTCGGTACGGGCCCGCCCCCTACCTCTGCGACGACCAGCTGGTGGAGGCCATGTCGCTGTTGGCGGAGGTGGTGGCGGAGTAGCCTGGCTCAGTCCGCCTGCGCACCCTCGAGAGCTTCGGCAGGCGCCAACTCGGCTTCGTCGCCGACCCGGACCGGGCCGTCGTCCAGGACCACTCCGTACACACCACCGTTCCAGTCGGGATCGAGGGCCGCCGTCAGGCCGGGCACCTGGGCGTCCATCCGCTCGCACGGACGGGTTTCCCCCACCAGCCGGATCCGGACATCGCCCAGACGCAGGATCTGCCCCCGGGTCTCGGCCAGACGGATTCCGCTGACCATGACGTTGGCCCGCCGCATGTACGGCTTCACGTCGGGCAGCGCGTCGGCGATCCGCTGGAAGACCTCCTCCTCGATGATGGTCACCTGCCGCTTGGATCGTCCGAAGTTGGCGTCGTCGGCGATGCCCTTGTTCTCCACGAAGCGCGCCTCGTCGGTGGCGTCCATGACGCCCCGGTGGGCGCGCTTGAGCCAGAGGGCCTCCACTCGTCCTTTCATTGCCGTCTCCTTCGTGATTTCATCGGCCGCCGTCCGTCCCGGCACCGACCATGGCCTCGAGTTCGTCGGGGCTGCGCGGAAGATCCCGAGTGATCACTTCGACGCCGTCGTCGGTGACCAGTACGACGTCTTCCACGAAGACCGCGATACCGAGGTCGTGGTTGTAGTACCACGGCTCGACGGTGAAGACCATTCCCGGCCGGAGCGGCTCACCCGGAAGCGCGGGGTCGCCCGCTGCCATTCCGATATGATGGCCGAAGAAGGACGGCGTCTGCATGTACCGCTCTTCGGCATCGGGGATGGCTTCGTACGCCACCGCCGTGAGTTCCGCGAACGTGACGCCGGGGCGAATGGCTTCGATGATGGCGTCGGCGGCCCGAGTGCTGACCATGAGCTTCTCGCGTTGCACGTCATCGAAGCGTCCGTTCACCGGGAACGTTCGTCCCACGTCGCTGATGTACCCGTCGATCTCGCAGCCGACGTCGAGGATCACCAGGTCCCCGTTCTCCACCGGGCGGTTGCGACGGTCGTAGTGGGCGGCGAGCACCCGCCAGGGCCACAGGCTGTTGGGTCCGGACTTCACGATGGGCGTGAAGGGCATGGTCTGGGCTCCCCGCGATCGGCACGTCCCCTCGAAGATCCCCTGCAGGGTCCGCTCGTCCATGCCGGGGCGGATCCTCGCGGCGGCCTCGCGTATGCCCTGGGCCGTGGCATCTGCGGCGATCCGCATCTTCTCGATCTCGTAGCGGCTCTTGATCATCCTCCCTCGAGCCACCTCCTCGAAGGCGTTGGCGATGCGCGCGTCGGGGTGGTCCTCGCGGATGCGGACAAGCATGGCGGTGACGGGATCGAGTCCGCCGAAGAAGGGGACGCGGGGCGGCTCGTAGGCGCCCGGGGCTCCCAGGTTCACGCGCAGCGTCGTGCGTCCGCGAGCGCGGCGGGCGAGGTAGTCGTCGAACTCGGCGACGTCGCGATACTCCTCGATGCCGGCGATGCTGCGCAGCTGGTAGTCGTCGACGAGGGGACGTCCGGGGAAGTCGTTGGGTCGGCCCGGATTCTCGAAGCGGTAGTCGGTGGCGGGCAGGAAGAGAATGGACCGGTCGCGGTCGGCGTCGAGGACCAGGACCGAGTTGGGGACCTCGAGGCCGGTGTAGTACCAGAAGTCCTCGAGTTGGCGGAAGGTGTCCCCGTGGGTGGCTCCATCCGAGGATGGCACGATCATCATCCCGCCACCGCTTTCCCGGAGAAGCCGGATCATGTGGCTCCGACGGAACGCGTACTCCTGCGGGCGGAAATCCAACCGGCGAACCCAGTCGCCGTAGCGCTGTTCCGGTGTCGCGGTGTCCGCGGGCCGGGCTTGGGGGGACGGGTCGCTCGCAGCTTGGCCGGAGGCCTGGGCGGGGCGTGCGCTCCACGAGACGAGGACGGCCACGAGGATCAGCGCGAGGCGGCTCCTCGTCAGGGATTCGGGGATGGGCACGGGCATGGGTGCGGTGAACCGTGGCGGTGGGTCGGGTAAGACACGTACGTTGGCCCGGTGCCGGCCCCCCCGCCACCCCGACGGGCGCATGGCGTCGTCATGATCCGGGAGGTTCCACCTGCCTTTGAAGCTTCAGATCGAACTGGTCTACGACACGGGGTGCCCCAACGTCGA